>JBAIYC010000141.1:0-3410 GCA_037916085.1 Nitrospirota bacterium
CAGCTCGGCTCTTTTCGTGTTGTAGCGATCAATCACGCCAGCGGGGAATGCTATGAATTGTTTTGTGCCGAGCGGCCCTTCACGAAATCGGATATCTTCCAGTAGGCGAGGATGCTCAATCCGGCCAGGATAAGCACGCCAATGCCCGAACTGAATATTGCTCTAAAGCTCATATGCTCAAGCTCAAGGAAGTCCGACAGCAGCACACGAAGTCCGAACAATGCTAGGCAGCTCAAGATCACAATCTTGATGATCCTATCCAGCATGGCATTTCCCTCCATTCAGTGTGCAATACAGGAGATTGAGGATGATCTGACCCTCTTCTGTTCGACGCGCGCAGACCGGCGCGCGGCAGCGAGCCGGGCATCACATGGCCCCTTTCCCTCCCTTCACGATGGTTTTCTCCCCTGTATGCCGGCTCCCCATGCTGCTGAACGACAAAAAAAACCGAGCGTTACCCTAGGGACTGGTAGCTCGGCTCTTTTTGTTCATATATCATGTGCATGCCGCTTATCCGCGACGACTGTTCCTCTTCTCCCGAGAGCTGACGAGCATAAACATGCATCATGCCCTACAGATATCACCTCCTCAAAGTATTGTCAATTCTTCTTCTTTCTTTCATTCGAACGACATTACCAAACTATACATCCGCCTAACGTCCAGTGTAACTGTACCGTATTAGAGGTTACAGTTCTACTCATATCTAGGTTTTCGCAACACAAAGTGCAGACAACAGGCAATCTGAGTTATTCCGGAGAACCGTTGCTTCCCACCGATGGAACAGGATAGTCGTACGTGATCGGGACTTATCCGGGGGCCGGCGGGCGTGATGTTCGCTACTGTCTGATCAGCCAGTCCTTGGCCTCACCAAGGGATTCGAAAGCGTGAAGATGCCGGCCACTGAAACGCATAACCGTATTGAAAATGACCTGCTTCAGCCCTGTGACGCCGACAATGGCCGCGGCGGTGACATAGGGCTTGTTGTGGAGTACCAAGCCCTTCATTGCCTGGGAGATCGTGCTGTCGAAACAGGCACCGGTGACATCGGTCAGGGTAAGCGCCGTCCCGGGGACCTGCGTTCTGATCGCCGCTTTTGCCTCTTCGATGACAGCAAATATCTCTGCGGCAGAGCACTGCGCGAAATTGATATGCAGAATGACTTTGCCCTTATGCTGGATGAACTGCACTCGTTCCATATCGCTAAGTTCCTTTTTCGTCGGTCGGACGGCCAAGTGCTATCCCTCGCTTAAGGGTACCAAACTCGCCGGAGGGTTGTATGATGCTCTACTCCTTCGTGACGGCGACTGGGCGGACAAGGAAAAAAAGCCTTTGCCCAAGGAGGGAAAACATTATACTATGGCCGCATGCACGCCCAGCGGCTTGAGCTCAAGCACAAGGATCTGCTCTACCAGCGCCTTAAGGCCATCACCGATCCGCTTTCGGAGTATAGCTTCGCGAACCTCTATCTTTTCCGGGAACAGCACAGCTATGAAGTGCTGATGGGCGACCACGTGTTCGTTCGAGGAAGGACCTATGACGGCCACTCCTTCGTCATGCCCACGGAGCCTGTCGCCAAGATGGGCCTTGCCTGTCTCCGCGATGCTCTCGATCAGTCGGAATTCCTGTTCCCCATCCCTGAATCCTGGTTGCCCCGCTTTCCTCCGGAGGAGTTCGAGGCGACGTTCAACGAAGGCGACGCTGATTACCTCTATACGGTCCAGAAGATGAGCTCCTATGCCGGCAGGAGGCTGCACAAGAAGCGCAACCTGCTGAAGCAGTTCGTGGAGGGCTACCGGCACGAGGCCCTGCCGCTGACGAACGACCGGCTCATCGAGGCGAAATCCGTCCTGGAAGAATGGCACAGGGAGTCGGACCTCGATCCCGCGCAGACGGACTACGGGCCTTGCCGGGAGGCGTTGGAACTCTACGAGGAGCTTGCACTTTGCGGAGGGATCTACTACGCTGACGGAGAGCCGGCCGGCTTCGTGCTCGGCGAGGAAGTGAACGACGAGACCTTCGTCCTGCACTTCGCCAAAGCGCGGACGAAGTTCAAGGGCGTCTATCAGTTCATGTTCAACAATTTCGCCAAGGTGCTGCCGCAGAAGTACAAGTACTTGAACCTGGAGCAGGACCTGGACAAGGAGAACCTGCGGGTCTTCAAGTCTTCCTATGTGCCGGATGCGATGCTGAGGAAAGCACGGATACGGCTTAGGAGGTGAGCTGCCCGATTCCCTTCACTCGTTACGACTCTATAGCTGCCGGCAGTCCCGATGAATCCTTCCACGGCCCGCTCAGTCCTCTTTCCCCTGGCATTCCACGACGACGCGATCAATCTTCTTATGCGATATCTGGAGATTACGGTGGTATGTCGTGGTTGAACCGGCAGACGAGTCCCACACCTTTGCCCGCATTGAATGTGTCGGGATGAATGTAGGGAAATCCTGAACCAGTACCACATCGACGAAGAAATGATCCTCTGACTTGGTAAGAGATACTGGCAATTCCCATCCTGAACTCGGCACTCTGCGCCATCCGTCCGCGATGCATTGCGATACCTCGAGGGCGGACCTGTCGCTCGTATAAGTCATCGTCGCGCAGCCGGAAAGGACCGGCAATGCGACCACCAGGCATGCAATGCGCATGTGCGCCTCCCACAGACCCAACCACTGATTAAGCGACATCCACCCATATACTATCGACCGTATCGGACATATCGGTCACCTCCGTCCGCAATGGCTTGTTCTAAGAGCAAGCATCAGATCAGCCAAATGCTCATCTTCAGGAAGACGATGTACCGAAAACCGGAGTACAAGAGGCCTGATCGAACAGTATTAGCGATTGCAAGGCGAAGCCCGCTACGAGTCGTTCGGACCGCTTTTGAGCAGCTCGAAGAAATGCTCATCGACCGCGCGGTCAGATTTCAGGACCTCCCGCCTCAGGCTTCTGAACGTCGTCTTCGGCCAGTCCTTCAGGAAATAGTTGACGATCCATTTCGGGATCCAGCCCTTTGGATCGCAAAGAAACGCCGCATCGAGCCTGGTCTTTCCATCGTTATCGGTCGAGGTGAGGATAAAGGTTATATCGATTACTTCGCCGCGAAGATAGTCGGTATACGGAGCGGAGGGATCGTCTGACGACTCAAAATGAAAGACTAGCTGTTTATTGGTCCGGTCGAAGGTCATTCTCACTTCCGAAACAAAATCACGATCCGCCAGGAAGAACGGCGTTCCAATATGGTCGTACTCAATGAACGTGTCCTTGTCTTCCCAACGGATGATCCTTGAGTCGACGAGGCCGTCTATCCATTCCCGCCGTCTGTCGGTATCAAAGAGGACCGTCGCTACCAGGGGCAACGGTGCGTCGACGACGCCAATGCCTCTGAACGCGATCAGCCCGCTGCCCTTTGCTTC
>JBAIYC010000142.1:0-1803 GCA_037916085.1 Nitrospirota bacterium
AGAAGAAGAGAATGTACGAGAGGGCCCCGGCAAGAGCCCCGACAGTGAGCGTGCCCACCACAAAGGGCCACAGGAAAGGCTTCACGATCGTGAAGAGGTCCCAAAAGCCGATCGACGACCAATCGAGATCGGGGACCGCAGTCTTGCTGCCGGTGAGCTTGAAACCGGCCCAGAGGCAGAAAGCGTACATCGGTACGAGGGTCCAGGGATTGTTCACGAAGGAGCCGGTCAGCACGACGACCTTGCTCACGCGGAAGATCCAGGCGAAAAAGAAACAGGATAGGATGTGCAGCCCGAGCCAGGGGCTGAAGGCGATGAAAACGCCGATGGCAAAGGCCAACGCCAGTTTGTGCGGCGGATCATCGAGCTTCACGAGCTCATGCATGCGGTCGCGAAAGTATTTCTTCATGATCCGGTCCTGCGGCGGACCGCCTCTTTCCGGAAGTGGTCGTACCCTGCAGCATACAGCGGTCTCCGCAGGCCCCGCTCGTCGATGAGCACCATGCCGCCGCCAGCGGTGATCACTCCGACCTCCGTGGCCTTGATGCGGAGCGAGCGAAGCATCTTTGTCCGCTTCGGCGGCACCGTCAACAGCAACTCGTAATCCTCGCCACCGGACATGGCGTAGTCCAGCACCGGCAGGGACAGGCGACGCGCGGCTGCGCGAAGCTCCTTCGACAGAGGGATCCTCTCGGCAAAGACCTCGGCACCGACGCGGCTCTCCTCACAGATATGACCCAGGTCCGAGGAGAACCCGTCGCTCACGTCGATCATCGCGGAAGCGACACCCGACCTTGCGAGTTTCATCCCTTCGATCACTCTCGGCACCGGCCGCAGGTGCTGCGCAATGAGCTTCGTCGCTTCCTTTCCCTTCTGACTTCGGCCTTCCGCTTTCTGCAATAGCTCCAGCCCTGCACCCGAATCGCCCAGTGTGCCGGTCGCGAAGATCCTGTCTCCGGGAGCAGCGCCGCCCCGCGTCACCGCCCTTCCCCGCAGGGTCTCGCCAAGCATGGTCACGCTGATCATAAACCCTCGGCGGGACCTGCAGGTATCACCGCCGACCAGCTCGGCATCGAACTTCGCCAGACAGGCCCGAGCGCCGCGGTAGAACTCAGCGATCGTCTCGACTGGCGCTGCCGCCGGAATGCCGAGGGCAGTGAGACAATACCGGGGCGCGCCCCCCATGGCCGCGATGTCACTCAGGTTCACGGCTGCGGCCTTCCAGCCGAGGGAATACAGATCGGTCGTCCGCAGGTCAAAATGGACGCCCTCGAGCAACAGGTCCGTTGTCGCCAGGAGCGCCTCACCGGGAGAGATGAAAAGCTCCGCGGCATCATCCCCGATGCCGATGAGCGCTCGGGAAGCACGGCGCGCGCCGGCCTTCCGGATGCGCTCGATGAGACCGAATTCTCCGATGTCCGATAGTCTCATGTCACCGATCACCACAAAAGACACAAAGGCACTAAGGGTGCCGAAAAGGAGGTCCTCTTCGTGTCCTAGTGCCTTGGCGGTACTCCTTCGATTGTCGGCAGCTGCCTGCCCTTCTCCCCCGCGGTTCCCGGTCCCAGGGCTTTGGCTCCGGCGCATCAGGACTCAATGCGTCGCCCGCGACCGCCCGGTGGTCTTCTTGCCTGCAACACGCCTCGGCAGCTTCTTCTTGAGCGCGGTCCGGATCACGTCGTCCATGGTATCGGCGAAGACGAACTTCAGGTCCTTTTTGATCTCCCCGGGGACATCGTCCAGATCCTTTTCATTCTTCTTCGGCAGGATCACCGTGGTGATGCCCGCACGGCGGGCCGCCAG
>JBAIYC010000143.1:0-4383 GCA_037916085.1 Nitrospirota bacterium
ATGTCTTCGTCGGTGATTTCCGCAAAAGGTGATTCTCCGCCGCCCTTGGACGGGCCTTTGCCGCTGTCCACCTTCTGGAGGAGCTGGTTGAAGATGCCTCCCAGGACATCTGCGCTCTTCTTGACCCGGAGCCTGACGAGCCCCAGCGAGGATCGCTGGTCGAAGATGACCACCAGGATGACGCGCTGGCCGATGATGGAAATGTGAATATTGTCCCGCTGACCCTCGTGGAAGAGTATGGAGAACTCTTTTTCGCCGAGCAGCTTTGCCATGCCGCCGGTGGCGGCGATGTTGCCGGCGGTCAGAGAAGCGAGGGAGGTTGTGTCAAGGTTCTCGGTCTCGCCGGTTGCGGCGATCAGCTGACCGTTCTTGTCGACCAGGAACACGACCTTCGCATTGGATTGCTGCAGGAGCCGCTGAAGCTCAGCGTCGATGAGCTTGAACTCCTCGTCGTACATTACAAGATCGGAACCGATCATAGACTCATCTCCTTGATGCTGCCAAAACGTCGGGTCACGTATTCAGGTTGGTATTTAACCACATTACTCCTGTAATTTCAAGGTATTTTTTGCCACCGCAAAGCCTCGAAACACATACAGCCGGGTCTTTTGGACCCGGCTGTAGCGACGTGCGCCGTTCGGTCGAGACTACTTCGTGCCGAAAGCGTCGGCCAACTTCCTGAGGCTTTCCCAGTCGTCGTCGACAAGCTTCTGGAACGTCTCGAGCAGGTGCTCGTTTCCCGGGGCAAAGAGATGCTTGAACCGGCCCTGGGGCTTCAGCCATTCGGCAACCGGCTTTTTCTTGTCCTTGGGATCGTAATTGATCGTCCACTTCCCGCCTTCCACCTCGTAGAGCGGCCAGTAGCAGGTGTCCACGGCAAGCCGCGAGAGCTGGATGGAGTCATTGGTCTGGGTGCGCCAGCCCCGGTTGCAGGGTGAAATGACGCCCATGTAGGCCGGACCGTTCGTGGCGAGGGCCTTCTTTACCTTGGTCATGAGGTCCCGCCAGTTGTGGGGCGAGGCCTGGGCCGCGTAGGCGACGTTGTGAGCCGCCATGATGCGCGTCAGGTCCTTGCGCCGCACGGTCTTCCCTGGAATCTTGGATCCGACCGGCTGCGTGGTCGTGTCCGCGCCGAAGGGCGTGGCGCTCGAACGCTGGATGCCTGTGTTCATGTAGGCGCCGTTGTCATAGCAGATGTAGAGGAGCTGGTGACCGCGTTCCATGGCGCCCGAGAGGGCCTGGAAGCCGATGTCGTACGTGCCGCCGTCCCCGCCGAAAACGATGAACTTGATGTTCTTGCTGATCTTGCCCTTCTTGCGGAGCGCACGGTACATGGTCTCGATGCCCGATGCCGTGGCCGCGGCGTTCTCGAAGGCGCTGTGCATCCACGGCACCCTCCAGGCGGTGTAGGGGAAGAGGCAGGTCGAGACCTCGAGGCAACCCGTGGCGTTCGCGATCACCACCGGCTCGTCGATCGCCAGCAGCACCTGACGCACGACCGTCGGGGCGCCGCAGCCTGAGCACATGCGGTGTCCGCCGGAGAGGAGCTCCGGCTTGTGGGTCAGCGATTTGAGGGTCAGGGGCTTTTCCTGCGTCGTGGTCATGATATTCTCCTTGGAGAGAGAAGAGTGACTGAGTGATCAGTTGCTCATGACGTAGTCACTATTCTCTATTCACTCTTAGTTCCTCAGCGTGATGTACTCTTTCATCGTCTTCACCTTGCCGGTCTTCGCGACGTCGGCGGTCTCGGTGAGCACATCGTCCACGTGATGCGGCATGAGGTCGCGGCCGCCGAGCCCGTAGATCTTGTTGAAGAGGACCGGCCCGCGGTGTGGCGCCATGGCCGAGGCAATCTCCATGAAGAGTGGCCCGTAGCCGCCGTAGGAATCGGCGCGATCCATGACACAGACGGCCTTGGCGTTCTTGAGCGCCGCGCCCACTTCCTCGTAGGGGAAGGGACGGAACATGCGGGGCTTGAGAAGCCCGGCCTTGACACCTTTCTCGCGGAAGCGGTCGACCTCGTCCTTGATCGTGCCGGCAGCTGAGTTGAGCGCCACGAGGACGACCTCGGCGTCGTCGAGCCGGTAGGCCTCGAAGTAGCCGTAGTCGCGGCCCGTGAGCTTGGCGAACTCGGCGGAGACCTCCTTGACCACCCGTTTTGCGTTCTGCATGGCCTCGTGCTGGACGCGCTTGTGCTCCATGTAATAGTCGGGCAGCACCAGGGCGCCGATGCTCTTGGGATTGTCGATGTCGAGGAGCGGGTCCATGGCGATATAGTCGCCAACGAACTTCTTCACGTCATCATCGGTCAGGTACAGCATGCTCTCGATGGAATGGCTGATGATGAAGCCGTCCATGTTCACGGCGATCGGCAGCCGCACGTCCTTGTGCTCGGCGATGCGGTAGGCCATGATGGTGTTGTCGTAAGCCTCCTGAGCATTCTCGGAGAAGAGCTGGATCCAGCTGCAGTCCCGCATGCCCATGCCGTCGGAGTGGTCGCCGTGAATGTTCAGCGGCGCGGAAAGAGCCCGGTTCACGAGGGCCATCAATATCGGCAGGCGGTACCCCGAGGCGATGTGGAGCATCTCCCACATGAGCGCAAGGCCCTGGGCGCTGGTCGCCGTGGCGACGCGTCCGCCGGCCGCAGCCGCGCCGATGCAGGCGCTCATGGCGCTGTGCTCGCTCTCTACAAGAATGGTCTCGGTGTCCACCTTGCCGTCGGAGACGAACTTGGTGAACGATTCCATGATGCCGGTGGACGGGGTGATGGGATAGGCGGGCATCACGTCGGGATTCAGCTGACGGAGCGCTTCGGCAACTGCCTGGTTTCCCGTGACCGCCACGGTCTTGGTCTTGGTCGCTGGTGCCATGTTATTTGCCCTCCTCTTCCATCACGATGGCCTTTTGGCCCTTCTTGCCGGGGCATTCCATGGCGCAGACGCCGCAGCCCTTGCAGTGATCATAATCGAAGGCGCCCCGCTTTTCGTCCTTCACGGTGATGGCGGAGTCCGGGCAGTAGATCCAGCAGAAGAGGCACTGGATGCAGTTCTCTTCGATCCAGCGGGGCTTGAAGCTGCGCCAAGACCCCGTTTTGTACTCGTTGGCATTGCCGGCCTTGAGCACCGAGCCTGCATGAGGCAGTTCTTTCCAGTTCATCTGTTTCATCCCTGCTTTACCTCCTCATACCCGCGCTTCACTGCCGTAAGATTGCCGTCGATGATCTTCTGCGCAAACTTCTTGCCGAAGCTCCCCCGGACATCTTCGAGCAGCACGTCCATGCTGACGATGGCCGTCGCCTTGTTCACGGCACCCAGCATCGACGAGTTCGGCATGGGCCTGCCGAAACATTCGATCGATATCTTCGTGGCGTCCACGGTGAATACCTTCTGGGAGGGTTTGGCCTTGAGCTTCTCGCGAACCTCCTTCGGGTCCCTGCTCGTGTTGACGACGAACACCGCGTCGTCCAGTGCGCCCTCGGCGACATTGATCGCATCCAGAAGCGATGCGTCCACTACGCAGACCACCTTCGGGTTCAGGACCGGGCAGTGCATGCGAAGCGGCTTCTCGCTGATCCGGTTGTAGGCGCGGAGCGGTGCTCCCGCGCGCTCTGGGCCGTATTCCGGGAAGGCCTGCACGTTCCGGCCGCCGGAGAGACAGGCATCGGCGAGCACCTTGGCCGCAGTAACGGTCCCCTGCCCCCCCCGTCCGTGCCACCTGATCTCGATCATTTCCGCCATACGAACCTCCAGGACTTCACCTTGCAGATTTCAAACCTCAAATGAGAACCACGTCACATTTCTCTTCGTCCCGCAAGCGCTCTTTGCACGGTGTTCTCGTCGGCGTATTCGATGTCGCCGCCGACCGGGAGACCGTAGGCGATGCGGCTGACGCTGACGCCGAGCGGCTTGATCAGCTTCGAAAGATAGAGCGCCGTCGTCTCGCCCTTGACCGTCGGATTCGTTGCCAGGATCACTTCTCTGAATCCGCCTGTCTTGAGCCGCTCCAGCAGGCCGTCGATCCTGAGGTCCTCGGGGCCGACGCCGTCGAGCGGCGAGAGCGCGCCCAGGAGCGCATGGTATCTGCCCCGGTAGGTCCCCGTCTTCTCGAGGACCAAGATGTTGCTCGGTTCCTCGACCACGCAGAGGAGCGAACCATCACGCCTCTCGTCGCGGCAGATGCCGCAGATGTCGTCTTCGGTGATGTTGTTGCAGACCGAGCAGTAGCGGCTGCTGTTCTTGAGGTCGATGATCGCCTGGGCGATGCCCGTTGCCTCGTCCTTCGGCATGCCGAGCACGGCGAATGCGAGGCGCTCGGCGCTCTTCCGGCCGATGCCGGGGAGCCGCATGAAAGCCTCGACCATCCTGCCGAGGGCCCTGCCGGAAA
>JBAIYC010000144.1:0-6332 GCA_037916085.1 Nitrospirota bacterium
TTCTGCAGGATAAAGACGCGCCGCTCTACACCATGGGCGTGGCAGCGAAGCTCGTGGGCACGACGGCTCAGACGCTGCGGCTCTACGAGAAGCACGGCCTCATCCTTCCGACGCGCGAGCGCCGGAACCGCCTCTACACCGAGAACGACATCAAGTGGCTCCGCTGCGTCCGGGAACTGATCCATAGCAAGAAGATCAGCATCGAGGGGATCAAGAAGCTATTGGAGTATGCGCCCTGTTGGGAGATCAAGGACTGTCCCGACGAACGGCGGGTGCACTGCACCGCCTTCACGAACAAGGGCAAGCCATGCTGGGAGACGACGAAGTGCCGGAAGGAAGAGGACTGTACGACCTGCGTCGTTTACCTCAGGAGTTCGAAGAAAGCAGCCAAGAAATAAGTCAGACCAGAGAAGCAAGATGTAAGAAGGAATTGGAGAGAGGAAAGACCGCAAGGAGCAGGCTCACGTCTTTCTTCTCACGTCTGTCTTCGTCTTTCTGAATCTACGGATGTTCCTCCACCCAGACCACGCCGTCCTGCGTGGTCTCTTTTTTCCAGATCGGAGCCATCTTCTTCAGTTCGTCGATGCAGAAGCGGCACGCGTCAAAGGCTGCATCCCGGTGCTCCGCCGCCACCACGATCAGCACGATGTTCTCTCCCACGGGAAGACAGCCGACCCGGTGGATGATGGTCGCGTCGATGGCGCCGCGCTCCGCAATGGCCCGCGCCCGGATCTCTTCGAGCTTCTTCTCCGCCATGCCGGGATAGTGCTCGAACTCGAGCTTCTCCACGCCGGTCCCCCGCGACACATCACGCGTTGTTCCCAGGAACGTGACGATGCCGCCGATGGACCGGGATGATCCCTTGATCCGATCGACCTCGTCATCGAGCGAAAACGGCCCTGTCTGGACGCGGACGGACCCTTTCCGGCCGTCGCCCCCCGAGAACGGCGGCATCAGAGCGACCTCGTCTCCTTCCCTGAGCGGCGCGTCCTCCCGCACGAGCTCCTGGTTCACCGCGATCACGATCCTTCCGCAGGACAGGATCTCGGAGAGCTCAGGCACTTGCCGCGCAACGAGGCCCAGAAGCTCCCGTACGGTGGCCGGTTGCTCGTCAACGCGCAGCTCAGCCGTCTTTGCCCGCTCCTTCAACATCGCAAAGAGCTTGACCGTTATCATAGAGACGCCCCCTGGATACCTGCGGATGTCGAAGCCTGCGTGGCCGGCGGCGCGCTCGCGTCGGGAACCAGCCGGTTCTCGATCATGCACTGCAGCATCTCAAGCTCGTCCCGGTCGAACCAGGTGAGACCGCAGCTGCTGCAGCGATCCACTTCCACGAGGTAGGTAAGGTTGTAGAAACCGCGATACAGCGGATTCTGGCATTTCGGGCAGGGCAGTTTCGGCGCGGATGCCGCCGCAGGGTCTTCGTGTACCCGACGGAGCACGTCTGACCTGTTCTGTGTGAGGACGGCGCGGGCAAGGGCGTTGATCCGTTCCGTGCAGGGGTTCATCGTCGACGTTCGAGCGATGATCCGGGGGATATGGTCGGTCCTCACCAGCGTTCCCGCGCAGAACGAGCAGCGGAAGGTGCTCGTGCCCTCATAATCGGCGGCAAGGAGCGGCTGGTTGCAGATCGGGCAGAGAAGGCCGGCGTCATTCCGCTTCTCCGGCTCCGAAAGCCGGGAAAGGAAGAGTTCGTTCACCGCCGGGTCCTTCCAGGCGCGTTCAGCAGCGCCGCCTTTTTTCGAGGCCATCCAGGTGAGCGGCCCGAGCCAGGGAAGGCCCGAGAGTTCGCCAAGCGTAAAGGGACCATCCCATGCATGCCGGGGATTCATGGCATAGTACGATGCGGCTTCCGCAGGCGCAACAGATGCGCTTTTCCTGCGTTCCTCGAGATCGGCCAGAGGCACCCGGGCCATGCCGAGCAGGATGTCGATCCGCTTCCGGATCGGCGGATGGGTCGAAAGGAGGTCCGCCAGGAGTCCTTCCGATTCGTCCAGGACGGTGGCAACGGGATTGACGATGCAGAGCATCTCGAAGCCGCTTCCGATGAATCCCGCGCCGCGCCAGCTCCGCGAGAGGAGGTAGAGGGTCTCGGCCAGGGCAAGGGGGTCCCGTGTCATACGCACTGCAGCGGCGTCGGCGCGGTATTCCCGCTCCCGGGAGATGAACATGTTCAGAAGGTAGCCGAGCTGCAGGAGGACCCAGGCGAGCAGGACCCCGATCACGATATATCCCCGGGAGGACCGGAACTTCTCGATTGCCGACGACAGCGTGCCGAAGAGGCTCGCCGCGACCGTCGATTCCAGACAGTCTCCCGATAGCACGTGGTGCATCTCGTGAGCGGCGACGGCCTCCAGTTGGGGCCGGGTAAGCCGCGAGAGGAGCCCTTCGGTGATGGCGAACAGCGCGTTCCCCTTGAGGTCGGCAGCCGCGAGGGCGTTGAGCGACAGGGAAGGGATGACCGCGCACCTGACGGCCCGCCGGTTCCCCGTGACGACATGCAGTTCCTCCATCACATTGGAGAACACCCGGTGGACGCTGTCATCCATGTCAGGCGGCCGGGCGTCCAGGCTCTTGACCACGTCGGCGACCGCGTCTGACGCCGAGAGCCAGAAGTGGACAGCCGCTGCGAGCACGGCGAGAGGAAGGAGCGTGGTCCAGAAGCGTGACGGCGATGAGAGGAAGAAGGGAGCGAAGACGGCACTGAGGACGGCGACGACGGCCAGGTAAATTACGACAAGAACGCCAAAGAAGACGGCGATGCGCCAGTTCTTCTGGCGCTCGATATCGATGAATGTGAGGGGCATGGTTCGCCGTTCTATCTTCTCATGCTCAGGTCCACCGCAGGCGCCGTGCGTGCGGCCTCCTCGGCCGCGAAGTACTCCTCGGCCTGGAAATTGAACGTCGACGCTACGATGTTGCTCGGGAAGACCTGGAGCCGCGTGCGGAAGTTCGCCACGAGGTCGTTGTACAGCTGACGCGCGAATGCGATCCGGTTCTCCGTGGACGTGAGCTCCTCCTGGAGCTGCATCACGTTCCGGTTGCTCTTGAGGTCCGGGTAGTTCTCCATGACCACGAAGAGCCTGCCGAGCGCCTGGGTGAGTCCATTCTCCGCTTCGGCCTTTGAAGGGAGACCGGTGGCCGAGACGGCCTTGGCCCGAGCTTCCATGACCTTCTGCAGGGTGTCCTGCTCGAACGACATGACGCCCTTCACGGTGGAAACGAGGTTCGGAATAAGGTCGTGGCGCCGCTTGAGCTGAACATCGATCTGCTTCCACGACCCCTGCACGTCGTTCCGCGCGGTTACGAGCGAGTTGTATACCGCGGTCATCCAGACCGCGGCAAGTACGATGATGCCCAGCACTATCCAGCCGATCATGGTCCCTCCTGAAGGGTCGAGAATGGCACCATTATACCATAGGCGATGGTCGGTCCCGTCGGATTTCACTCCTCCATGAAGAGCGGGCTGCCGGAGCGCGGTACGATGTTCTTCTCTTCTGCTTCGGAAAGGAGGCGACGGACGGCCCGGGTCCCTTCCTCTCCGATATCCAGCGAGAAATCGTTCACGTAGAGGCCGATGTGGCTCATCATCACCGCGTCGTCCATTTCCTGGCTGTGCTTCCGGCAGTACTCAAGGACCTCGGCCTCGTGGGTCCGTGCATAGCGGAGACTTTCCGCGATGGCGCGCTCCACGGCGAGGAGTACGTCCCTGCCGAGCGACCGTTTCGCCAGGATGCAGCCCAGGGGAATGGGCATGGACGAGTGCCGCTCCCACCACTCGCCCAGATCGAGCAGTTTTTCGAGCCCGTAGAGCGGATAGGTGAAGCGGCTTTCGTGGATGATGAGGCCGGCAGTGACCGACCCGTTCGCGACAGCCTGCATGATGCGATCGAAGGGCATGACCGCAAGGTTCTGGAGCTCCGGATCGAAAAGGCGAAGGAGCAGGAGCGCGGTCGTCAGCTTTCCTGGCGCGGCGATCTTGCCGGACCGGAGGTCCTCGATCTTCGTACCCGGCCGCACCACGACGAGCGGGCCGCAGCCCCGCCCGAGGGCGCTGCCGGACCGGAGCAGGGCGTAGCGTTCCCGCACGTGGCCGAGCGCGTGGTACGAGGCCTTGGTGACATCCAGCTTGCCGCCCAAGGCATGCTGGTTCAAGGTCTCCACGTCCTCGAGCCGCTCGCGGAACTCTATCCCCGGCGGACGCACCCTGCCGTGCACGAGGGCGTAGAAGATGTAGGTGTCGTTGGGGCAAGGGGAGTAGCCGATGGTGAGTGTCCGGCTCATGGCTTCCACGCTTTGAGGACCTCTAGGACGGCAAGCTGGGCAGCGCGTGCCGCGCGGGGAATGTCCCACGTGGCGAGGTCGCGGTCTTCCACGATGTTCGAGATCCCCCGCACTTCGAGCCAGGGGATGCCGTGGCTGAGCGCCACATGCGCCGCAGCTGCGCCTTCCATGTTCTCGCACAGCGCCCCGTAGCGCTCTTCCAGCTCGCGTGCCCGCTCGCGCGTGCCTGTGCAGGTCGAAAGGGTGACGAAGGAGCCGGCGTGGACGGCGCTTCCATGCGGCCCCGCGGTCAGGACCCTGAGCGCCTGCTCGAGGAGCGGTCTGGATGCAGGGTACGTGTTGTATATGCCCGAGGTTGCTGTCTTGAGCAAGGGGATCCCGATGTGCTCGGTGTCCTTGAATCCCTCGTGGGTCAGAACTCCTTCATCGCCGGCGATTTCTTCCTTTGCCACGACCACATCTCCCACCCGTGCCCCTGACGAGGGATAGGCCCCGCCGATGCCGAAGATGATCAGCGCTTCGGGACGGGCCTGGGCGATCATGAGCGTTGCTGCGTGGGCCGCGTTCACCTTTCCCATGCCGCCCGCGCAGATGAGGACCTTATGCCCCGCCGCCATTCCCTCGACCATTGTCTTGGAGCCGATCGTGGAGGTCTTTTCAGGCGTGATCCTCTCCAGAAGGGGTTTTGCTTCGACGTCCACGGAGCAGAGCAGGGCGATCATCGTCATATGGCATTCAGTCGGCCGGAAACGGCACTACGTTGCGCGAATCATCCCTCTTTTGAACACGCAGGCCACGCGGGTAACCCCATTTTTTTCTGGGAATATACCATAGTTTTCATTGCACTTCTATGATAAATTTGCTAATATCATAGCGATTTTTAAAGGTTTTTCGGCGGTCATACGAAGCCGGCCCCGCTGACTGCCGGCAACTTCTCTGCATCATATTGATATATAATGATTATTTATTGTCTCTCAACGGTCCGATACGGCGAGGAGGAGCGATGTTACGGTATTTGACGGCAGGGGAGTCTCATGGAGAACTGCTCATGGGCATACTGGAAGGCATGCCCGCGGGGCTCCTGATCCGTGTCTCGGACATCGACAACGAGCTCAGCCGGAGGCAGATGGGGTATGGTCGCGGTGGGAGGATGAAGATCGAGAAGGACGCGGTCAAGATTTTCACGGGCGTCCGCTGGGGCAGGTCGCTCGGCAGTCCCATCGGGCTCATGATCCGGAACCGCGATTGGGACAACTGGCGGGCGAGGATGTCGCCTGACGCGGCGTTCCTGAACAACGCCGAACCGGTCACGCGGCCCCGCCCCGGCCACGCGGACCTGGCCGGAGCGTTGAAGTATGGGGCCACGGACATCCGGAACATCCTGGAGCGCTCCAGCGCCCGGGAGACGGCCATGCGCGTGGCAGTCGGCGCGGTGTGCAAGCGGTTCCTGGATGAGTTCGGGATCAGCGTCATCAGCCATGTTATCGCCATCGGCGGCGTCTACGCAAAGGGAGAACGATTCTCGGTCCGGGAGATCCGGCGCAAGATCGAGAACTCCGAGCTTCGGTGCGCGGACTATGAGGCTGAGAAGCGGATGAAGCGGAAGATCGACGAGGCACAGCAGGCGGGCGACTCCCTGGGCGGCATCTTCGAGGTCATCATTTCCGGAGCACCCGTGGGTCTCGGCAGCCATGTACACTGGGACCGCAAGCTCGATGCGCGGCTTGCGGCAGCGATCATGAGCATTCAGGCGATGAAGGGCGTGGAAGTCGGTTCCGGCTTCGGTGCGGCGAACCGTCCCGGATCGGCGGTGCACGACGAGATCTTCTGGACGCCGAAGAACGGGTTCTTCCGCAAGTCGAACAACGCGGGCGGGATCGAGGGCGGTATGAGCAATGGCGAGGACATCGTCCTGCGCGCGGCCATGAAGCCGATCCCGACGCTCATGAAACCCCTTCGCTCCGTTGACCTGGAGACGAAGAAGCCCTTCAAGGCGAGCGTGGAGCGCTCCGATGTCTGCGCCGTTCCGGCCGCCGGAGTGGTGGGCG
>JBAIYC010000145.1:0-2287 GCA_037916085.1 Nitrospirota bacterium
GCTGGGGTTTCTTTTCGATGCCGTAGATATAGGCGCTCACCAGGCCGGCGACCAGACCGACAACCGCAAGAGAGAAAATGATCTTATTCCTCACAAGGCGCTCCTTTCCCGATGCCGGTGATCCTGCCATCCTCCATCTTCATTATTCTGTCGGCGTATTCGAAGATCCTGCTGTCGTGGGTGACGATGATGATGCACCGGTCCTTGTTCAGGATGTTCTTCTTGACGAACTCCACGATTCTCCTGCCGGTGTCGCCATCAAGGGAGGCTGTCGGCTCGTCGAAGATCAGGATATCAGGACCGCTGGCAATTGCCCTGGCGATCGCCACCCGCTGCTGCTCCCCGCCGCTCAATCTGACCGGAGGCAGAAGTGCCCGGTCCTTTATGCCGACAATGTCAAGATATTCCATCGCACGGTCCATGGATTCGTTCCAGTCGCGTTTTTTGAGGATGAGCGGGATTGCCACGTTCTCGACCGTCGTCAGACGGGGAAAGAGATGATAGTCCTGGAACACGAACCCGATCTTGTTCAGCCGAAAATCGGCAATCTCATTGCTCGTCATATTCCAGATATCCTGATCCTCGACCAGGACCGATCCCGAGTTCGGCCGGAGAATCCCCGAGATCAGGCTGAGCAAGGTCGTCTTCCCGCTTCCCGACGGCCCCTCAATATAGAGCATTTCTCCAAAGAAGGCCTCGAAGCTCACGCCCTGTACAGCGACCGTCTTTGCTTCTCCCTCGCCGAACCATTTGACCAATTCATCGGCTTTGACCGCAAGCGTAGCCATGTTATCCCCTGAAAATATCAAAGGGCTCTATCCGGAGCACCTTTCTCACGCCGATGTAACTTGAAACACCAGCAATGATCACGACCATGGCAAAGGCGAATCCGATATTCGCATAGGTTATTCTGGCTGCGTAGCTCGGCAGCCTGAGCCTCGCGATCGTGATCAACATGGTCGCGAGGCCGATGCCCAGTCCGTAACCGGTCAACGACGTGAAGGTCGCCTGGAACAGAATCATAAAGACCAGTTCCTTCCCTTTCGCCCCGATGGCCTTCAGGGCACCGAATTTCTCCAAGTTCTCCAGGATGAAGGTGTAAAAGGTCTGGCCGGAGATGGACAGGCCCACGGTGAAGCTGATGATCGTCATGATGAGGAGATTTGTGCCAACGCCTGTCTGGTATTTGTAGAACGCGGAGGTCTTCTCGATGAACTCATCTTTCGTCAGCGCCAGGTATCCGAGCTGCGCTATCTGCTTCTTGATGTACGGCACGGCGTCTGGGCTCTTGGGTTCGACCAGGATGAACGCATCGGTATATCTCGTACTGGGAATATAACTGATAGCCCGGTTGTAGGTGGTGTATAAGGTCGGCACGCCGAAGAGGCCGCTGCTCGTGACTTTTGCAATGCCGACAATGACCCCCCGATGGTCATTGATCTCGAATTCGGTGCCGACCTTCGGATTTCCGAGCTTCGAGAACTCCGAATCCTTGACGACGACGAAGGCGTTTTCCGCATAGATATCGTCGATCTTCCCTTCGATGAGCTCGGGCCTGCCGTACAGGCTGGAGTCATCCAGGCCGAGGACGGTCACATACTGATAAGCGCCGTTTCGAAGCTTTACGAGAGCTGCACCGGAGTAGATCGGCACCGCGTATTTGACGCCGTTGATGCTCCGGACCACGTCCAGCACGTAATCGGGCATGGGGATGCTGTTGGCCGGAGTATTGACAGCGGGGTCCATCACCCAGACCTTGGCGCCGATGTTGAGAACCGTCGCAGATGATCGGTGGAGGATGCCGGCAAACATCGAGGTCATCATGAGCATCAAAAAGACCGCGAAGGTGATGCCGACGAGCAACGCAGCGAACTTTCCTTTGTCATTCACCAGCAGCTTGTAGGCGATTCTAAGGGTCCCGCTAAGTCTTGGCACCATGTTCCTTCCCTTCGAGCAATCGCGTGATTATCCGTGCCAAAAAAATGCCGAAGAGACCGATACAGATCCCTGTCGGCAGCTCGGACATTCTGCTCCTTCAGCCTCGCGCAGAAGTTCGGGTTATGAGGACTATTTAGATTCAAGCACTGGCAGGAGGGCCTGTCAATTTCCAAGGTATGCAACTAGCCAATTTGTTGCATTGCGGCGTCACGGGATGGGAACGAGGGTCTCGCCTGACCATCGAGGGTTTTTTCGGCTCGTCAACGGCTTGTTCCGAAAGGACGGGGGGGATTCCGTCAGGTGGCGGGAAAGACCGGCAGGCTTTGCCTTTGGACGTCATGAGACCCAC
>JBAIYC010000146.1:0-1764 GCA_037916085.1 Nitrospirota bacterium
AAGACCATCGGGAAGTACCTGGGCAAGGACTACACCGTCAAAGCGTCGGTCGGCCACATCATGGACCTGCCCAAGAGCAAGCTGGGCGTGGACATCGAGAAGGACTTCGAGCCCACCTACATCCAGATCAAGGGCAAGGCGAAGGTCGTCAACGAGCTCAAGTCCGCCGCGAAGAAAGCAGACCGCGTCCTGATCGCGACCGACCCCGACCGCGAAGGCGAGGCCATCGCCTCCCATGTCGCCGAGGTCGTGTCTGCCGGCGTAGAGCGCGATGCGATCTTCCGGGTCCTCTTCAACGAGATCACCAAGAAGGCCATCCTGCAGGCCATTGACAAACCGGGCAAGGTGGACCCCAACAAAGTGGATGCCCAGCAGGCGCGCCGCGTGCTCGACCGCCTGGTAGGCTATCAGATCAGCCCCATCCTCTGGAAGAAGGTCCGCCGCGGCCTGTCCGCAGGACGCGTGCAGTCCGTTGCCGTCCGTCTTATCTGCGAACGCGAAGAAGAGATCCGGGCGTTCAAACCCGAAGAATTCTGGTCCCTGACAGCGCTCCTAGAAGGGAAGCTCCCGCCGCAGTTCGAGGCCAAGCTGCTCAAGAAGGATGAGGAAAAGCTCCGTATCAAGAACAATGACGAGGTGCAACCGATCCTCACCGCTCTCCAGGGTGCATCCTACACCGTCTCGCGCATCGAACGGAAGGAGCGGAGGCGGAACCCCGTCCCCCCGTTCACCACGAGCAAGCTGCAGCAGGAAGCGGGCCGCAAGCTCGGTTTCACCTCCAAGCGGACGATGGGCATCGCCCAGGGCCTCTACGAGGGCATCGACATCGGGAGTGAAGGGACCGTTGGTCTCATCACCTATATGAGGACCGACTCGACCCGCGTCAGCAAGGAAGCCCAGGATGAGGCGCGGGAGCTGATCGCGGCAAAGTACGGCAAGGACTATCTCCCCGACGCGCCCCCGGTCTACAAGAGCGCCAAGAGCGCCCAGGAGGCCCACGAAGCAATCCGGCCCACGTCGTCGATGCGCGAGCCTGACGCCATCAAACAGTACCTCGAGCCGGACCAATATAAGCTCTACCGGCTCATCTGGAACCGCTTCGTCGCCAGCCAGATGAACCCGGCAGTCATCGACCAAACGTCAGTCGACATTACGGCCAATGGCTATGTGTTCCGAGCCACCGGCTCGGTGGTCAAGTTCCCGGGATTCATGGCCGTCTACATGGAGGAAAAGGCCGAGGACGCGGCCCCGTCCGACGACGAGAACGGCGAGGCCGTCCTGCCGCCGCTCGTCGAAGGCGAAACGCTCAGGCTCATCAAGCTCGATCCCAAGCAGCATTTCACCCAGCCCCCTCCCCGGTTCTCCGAGGCCCTGCTCGTCAAGACGCTCGAAGAAAAGGGCATCGGCAGGCCCAGCACCTATGCAGCCATCATCTCGACCATCCAAGACCGAGACTACGTCGAGAAGGCGGAGAACAAGTTCCGTCCCACGGAGCTCGGCGAGCTTGTGAACAAGCTGCTCGTCCAGCACTTCGCGAACGTGCTCGACGTACAGTTCACCGCCCGGATGGAGGAAGACCTCGACAAGATCGAAGAAGGCGACATGAAGTGGACAGCCGCCGTGCGGGAGTTCTATAATCCCTTCTCCAAGGACCTCCAGGCGGCGCAGGCGGAGATGAAGGATTTCAAGGCCGAGCAGACGCCCACGGACATCGCCTGCGACAAGTGCGGCAAGCCCATGGTGGTCAAATGGGGCAGGAACGGC
>JBAIYC010000147.1:0-1918 GCA_037916085.1 Nitrospirota bacterium
ACTCCTATGCAGTGGACTGCGCGATCGTTGACCGCAGCGGCAAAATGATCGTTGTCGAGCCCGCGGAGTACGCAAAATTCGAGGGAAGCGACATCAGCTCGCAGGAACAGATGGTCCGCCTCCGGAAGACGAAAAAACCGGTCCTGAGCAACGTTATCAGGACGGTCGAGGGCTTTGACGCCGTCGACCTGGAGCACCCTGTCCTTTCGCAGGGCAGGTTCGCCGGATCGGTGAGCGTCCTCTTCAGGCCCGAAAAACTGTTTTCCCATGTCCTTGTCTCTGCCATGGAGGGAGTGCCCGTAGAGGCGTTCGTGATGCAGAAGGACGGGAGGGTTATCTACGAACAGGACAGGGAAGAGATAGGACGGATGATCTTCGAAGACCCGATGTACAAACCCTTCCCCCAGCTCATTGCAGTCATGACGATCGCCAGCAAACAGCCGCAGGGAGCGGGCAGCTATGATTTCAAACAGACGGGGACGGAGAAGATGGTCAAGAAGGACGCGCACTGGACCACCGTCGGCCTTCACGGCACCGAATGGCGTCTCGTGGTCATGCATGTCAGGGCAGGCCATGCCGTTCCTGCCGGAGCGTCCGTCCATGCCGACGCGCTCAGGATCCTTGCCGAAAGCAGTGAAATGAAGAAAGCCTGTTCACGCCAGGAAGATACGAAGGTCCGGGAGATTTTGAAAAAATTTTATTCCGAGCATTACGGGCTCTATTCCATCCAGTGGCTCGATTCCCGGGGCGTGAACCGGTGCGGATATCCCGAGGAAAACAGCCTGATCAACATAGATATGAAGATATTCAAGTCGGATTCGGCGAAGCCCATGCTCGATGCGCTTGAGGGCAGGAATGAGCGCTCCTTCGACTGCCCGCTGGTCGAGGGGAAGACCGGCACGTTCCTCATGGTCCCGGTGCATGAAGGCGGGGAGTATCTCGGAATGATATACACCATCACGATAAAAGAATAGATACCCGACCCGCAAGCGCGTATGTAATTCTCCCGGCTTCTCTGGTCTTCGTCGCAGTGGGAGGCCGGCAGGGGAGGCGGAAATAGGGAGTGAGAAGCAAGAAGCAAGAAGAGGAGACCGGCATGATAAAAGAAGACAATGCTGCCGATCGCGGAGATTCCTATGTATTAAACCGCTTCATCAGCGCACAGGAAGGGGTCTATGACCGCGTCCTTGCCGAGTTGCGGGGCGGCCTGAAGCGCACGCACTGGATGTGGTTCGTCTTTCCGCAGATCAACGGATTGGGGCACAGCCCGACAACGAGACATTATGCCATTAAGAGCCTGGAAGAAGCGCGGCACTATCTCAGCCATCCCATTCTCGGGGCAAGGCTCGTGGAAAGCGCGGAAGCGGTGCTCGCCGTTCAGGGGAAGTCGGCTTCGGATATTTTCGGTTACCCCGACGACATGAAGCTTCAATCATCAATGACCCTGTTCGCGCTGGTGGCCGAACCGCATTCGGTGTTTGAGCGCGTCCTTGACAAGTATTTTCAGGGAAAACGGGATGCCAGGACACTGCAGATCGTGGGCAATATAAGGAAGTAAGAAGTAGAAAATAAGAATTATGAATTAAGAAGTATAAGACGCTTCACCAGCGCTGCTCGGTTCACAAGAGCACGTCTTGTTCCTGCCGCCGGTCTTCGCCATATACAATCCCTTGTCAGCCTTGTCGAGCAGCTCGTTCACGCTCTGGGCGTCCCGGGGATAGGTGCTGACGCCCGCGCTGATCGTGATCCTGAGGGGTGTGTCTGCGATACCCGTGAACTCCGTGCTTTCTATCTTTTTCCGTATGCGCTCAGCCACCTCCCGCTCCGCGCCCTTGCTGTCCGGCATGAGCATGACGAACTCTTCGCCGCCGTAGCGCGCCACGGTGTCCATCTGCCGTGCATTCGCCTTCAGGATGTC
>JBAIYC010000148.1:0-1698 GCA_037916085.1 Nitrospirota bacterium
CGAAAAGGTGCGACGATGAGGCGCGTCTGCGCATGGTGTAGAGCGGAAATGGGAATGGTC
This sequence comes from Nitrospirota bacterium, assembly GCA_037916085.1. Lineage (GTDB taxonomy): Bacteria > Nitrospirota > UBA9217 > UBA9217 > UBA9217 > JAKAHZ01. The sequence goes on from JBAIYC010000148.1 coordinate 61, forward strand.
GCGGGGAGCAGTCACTCCCATGACATCGTCAGTCACGGCATCTGCGAGCGCTGCGTCGACAATCTGACCTTCCAGACCGGCGTGCCCTTGCAGCAGTACCTTGACAGCATCCCTGTCCCTGTCCTCGCGCTGGACAGCAATATCATCATACAGGCCGTGAACGCCAAGGGATGCGAGATCCTGGGCAAGGAGCGGCGCGAGGTCGTGCAGCACCTGAGCGGGAATGTCTTCGAATGCGCGCATGCCAGGCTGCCCGAGGGTTGCGGACGGACCGTCCATTGCTCGGGATGCGCCATCCGGCGTTCAGTCATCCGGACCTACGAGACGGGCGAGCCGCTTGCTCTGGTGCCCGCCACACTGTCGAGGAGCGCCCCGCACGCGCCCTGCGCGGTAGAACTCACGATAACGACCATCAAGGCGGGCAACGTCGTATATTTGCGGGTGGACCGGTTGGAGCAAGAGGTTCTGCCGGCGCAGCGGCACGACATTCCGTGAACGGCAACGAGGACCCGCGCCCGTGCGGGGAACCGTGCCTCGCAAATAATATAAAGAGGGATCCTAATGCCATATCGAGCTTGGTTCCAATGCATCAACGAGAAGTGCAATGAGACTTATCCGCTGAACAAGGTCGTGTACCGGTGCAAGGGGTGTAGCTCGCTCCTTGAGGTGCGGCACGATATGCAGGCCCTTTCTCACCGCGGCGCCAAGGCATGGATGAAGCTCTTCGAGGACCGCTACAAGTCAACGGAGTGGCCGTACGGGTCTGGCGTCTGGGGCAAGAAGGAATGGGTCCTACCGAAGGTCAACGATGACAACGTGGTCTCGCTCTATGAGGGGGCAACGAACCTTTTCTGGGCCGAGCGGCTCGGCAAACTGATCGGGCTGGACAGCCTCTGGATCAAGCTCTGCGGCAATTCCCACAGCGGGTCCTTCAAGGACCTTGGCATGACCGTGCTGGTGTCCCAGGTGAAACAGATGATCAGCGAGGGCGTGCCGATCCAGGCTGTGGCCTGCGCATCCACGGGGGACACCTCGGCGGCCCTGGCGACCTACTGCGCGGCGGCGGGCATCCCGTCGATCGTGCTTCTGCCCAAGGGCAAGATCTCCATCGCCCAGCTCGTCCAGCCCATCGCGAACGGAGCGTTGGTCCTGTCCCTGGACACGGACTTCGACGGCTGCATGCGCGTGGTCCAGGAGATCACCAAGGACGAGACCATCTATCTCGCAAATTCCATGAACTCGCTCCGGATCGAGGGCCAGAAGACCGTGGGCATCGAGATCGTGCAGCAGTTCGACTGGGATGTGCCCGACGTCATCATCATCCCGGGCGGGAACCTCGGGAACGTCTCGGCCCTGGGGTCCGGCCTGCTCATGATGCGCGACCTCGGGATGGTCACGAAGCTGCCGAGGATTGTCGTGGCCCAGGCAGAACGGGCGAATCCGCTCTACCGTTCGTATCTCACGAACTTCGCATCCTTCGAGCCCATGCAGGCGCAGAAGACGCTGGCTTCCGCGATCCAGATCGGGAACCCCGTTTCGATCGAAAAGGCGATCCGGACGCTCAGGCAGTTCGACGGCATCGTGATGGACGCCACGGAGCAGGAACTGGCCGACGCCGCGGCGCTGGGGGACCGTACC
>JBAIYC010000149.1:0-5863 GCA_037916085.1 Nitrospirota bacterium
GGAGACCAAGATCGTGGTCACGATGAACGCGCGGGAGCTTCTCCATTTCTTCCGGGTCCGGTGCTGCAACCGGGCCCAGTGGGAGATCCGGGCGATGGCCGAGAAGATGTTGGGCCTCGTCAAGGGCGTCGCTCCGACGATCTTCGGCAAGTCCGGCCCCGGCTGCCTCTATGCCGCCTGTCCGGAAGGCAAGATGACCTGCGGGAAGATCGAGGAAGTAAGGAAGAAGTTCGGAGTTGTAAAGAGCAAGTAACGTCACATTTCAAAGCTCAAAGTTCATAGGGCCTCGTACAGGTACGTTTCCTATCCATGTGGATTTTGAACTTTGACGTTGTAGTTGAGGAATCATGGGCTTTACCATCGCAGTTGCTGGCAAGGGCGGCACGGGTAAGACCAGCCTGTGCGGCCTGACCATCCGCTATTTGACAGAGAGGAAGCGCGGCCCCGTGCTCGCAGTCGATGCCGACGCGAACACGAACCTGAACGAGGTGCTGGGTGTCAGGGTCCACGCATCGGTCGGAAGGCTCCGCGAGGATTCGCTGGCCGCGGTCAAGTCCACTGCTCCCCGTCCCGGCGGCATGAGCATGGAGCAGCTGTTCGATTACCAGATCCAGCAGGCTATTATCGAGGCCAAGGGCTTCGATCTTCTCGTCATGGGAAGGCCCGAAGGACCCGGCTGCTACTGTGCCGCGAACAATATCATTCGCAAGTACATGGACAAGCTTGCTGGCACCTACCCCTGGACCGTCATGGACAACGAGGCGGGCCTCGAGCACCTGTCCCGCAGGACCACGCAGGACACGGACCTGCTCTTGATCATCAGCGACCCGACGGTGCGCGGCGTGATGACCGGAGGCAGGATCGGCGAGCTGGTGAAGGAGCTGAGCCTTAATGTGAAGCGCTGCGCGCTGATCGTGAACCGCACGCAGGACAGCGACACCACCGCGCTGCAGCAGGCGATCGACAGGACCGGTGTCGAGTTCGCCGGGTTCGTGCCGGCGGACGAGCTGATCTTCGAGTACGACCTGAACGGCAAGCCGCTGATCGAGCTGCCTCAGGATTCGAAAGCGCTCACGGGCTATTTTCGGATACTCGACAAGCTGGTGCCGTAAGCGGCCGTAAAGCGTGGGACGTCAGGCGCGAGAGGTGAAGCAAAAGACGACCCGGAAAGAGGCCCGGCGCGTCCACGCCTCACGTTTCACAATCTGTATGAACAAGACCGTCGCCATCATCGGAGCGGGACGGGTCGGCGAGGCCGTCGGCCGTCAGCTTGCTGACGCCGGGTACACCGTTAGTGCGGTGATGCGGCGAACGCAGGAAGCGGCGGACTCCGCTGCATCGTTCATCGGCTCCGGCAGGGCGACGACCGACGCCGTGCAGGCGGCGCGCTCCGCGGAGATCGTGCTGATCACGACGCCTGACGGCGCCATCCGGAGCGTCTGCGAGGCCATCAGCCGCGCGGGCGGCTTCCGGAAGGGCTGCATCGCCCTGCATATGTCGGGCGCGCATTCGCTTGACCAGCTTGATGCCGCAAAGGAAGCGGGTGCCTACCGGGCGGTGATCCATCCGCTCCAGTCGGTTCCGAGCAGGGAGCAGGGGGTCCGGAACATTCCAGGCTCCTACTTCCGGATCGAGGCCGACGCCGAGGCGCTGCCGGCGGTCCGGGACATCGTCAGGGCCCTCGGAGGCATCGAGCTCCACATGCCGAAGTGGAGCTCCGACCGGGAATCGGCGTCTCTCTACCATGCCGGCGCCGTAACCGTTTCGAATCACCTGGTCGCGCTCATTGAGCACGGCCTGGCATTCTATCAGGCCCTCGGCGCGGAGAAGAGGCAAGCGCTCACTGCGGTCCTTCCGCTCATCAAGGGGACGCTGGCCAACATCGAGCGGCTCGGGACCACCGAGGCGCTCACCGGTCCGATCGCCCGCGGCGATGTCGAAACGGTGCGGGGGCACATCGAAGCGATGGAACGGCGGGCACCGGAGCTTCTTCCTCTCTACCGGTTGCTGGCGAAGCAGACGATCTCCATCGCGCGCGACCGCGGATTGCCGGAAGAAAAGATTCGGGAGCTCCGGAGTACCATCGACGGACCAAGAAGCTGAACGCGGGAACGACGGCTGCATGCACCACGTGCCGCGCGTCTGCCGCAGGTGAATAAGAAACAGTGCTGTTTCGAAAGGAGATATCATGATCATTATCGGCGAAAAGATCAGTGTCATTGCCAAGAAGGTGCGCGAAGCGCTTGCACACCGGGATCCCAAACCGCTCCAGGAGCTTGCCACGGCCCAGGCCAAGGCCGGCGCCCACTACGTTGACGTGTCCATCGGCCCCGCCGAAGAGAACGGCCCGGAGCTGATGGACTGGGCCGTGAAAGTCGTGCATGAGGTCGTGCAGAAGCCACTGTGCCTGGACACGACAAATGTGAAGGCGATGGAGGCGGGTCTGAAGGCGCACAACAACACCTGGGGAGCGCCGATCATCAATTCCACGTCGAACGAGCCCGAACGGTTCCCGATGATGGAGCTGGCCGGAAAGTACCACGCGAAGATCATCGCCCTGACGCTTGGTAAGGGCAGCATCCCGGCGGATGCCGAGGACCGCTGCGTGATCGCCTCGGAGATCATGGCGCGCGGCATGGAATACGGCGTGCCCATGGAGGACATCTTCCTCGATCCGCTGATCCTCCAGATCGCGACCATGCAGGACCAGGGCCGACAGGCGATCCGGGCAATCAAGATGTTCCAGCAGCTGAACGACCCGCCGATGCAGACCGTGGTCGGGCTCTCGAACATCTCCAATGGTGCGCCGAAGCACGTACGGCCGATCATCAACCGGAACTACCTTTCCATGCTCCTCTACGAGGGGCTCTCAGCGGCGATCATCGATCCGCTCGACAAGGACATGATGGACACGGTCAAGACCGTGGAGATGATCATGGGCAAGACCATGTATGCTCATTCCTATCTAGAAATGTAAGCCGGATCGCCAATTCGTGAAAGCAAGGAAATCAGCTAGTTGCTTTGTTGCAGAATTTTGAATTTGTTACGCTTTCACACATTTTGATTGTTCTCAGCGCTGAATTTTGCTAATATACGTTCCACCTTTTTTCTAGGAGGCTCTCATGGCACTGGTGATCCCGAAAGAGACATACAGCGGCAAGATATACGAGGTCCAGATTGGAAGCGGCGCAAAGGCGGCGACCATCGGCGGCGCGAGCGCCCTCCCTTTCCTCAGCTTCGAGGGGAGCTTCCCTCACAGGCCGGCGGTAGCCCTCGAGATCATGGACATAGCACCGACGGACTGGCCCGAAACGGTGCAGAAGTCGGTAAGCGGAGCATCGGCGAATCCCGTGTCATGGGCAAAGTTCTGCCAGCAGCAAGGGGCAGACATTGTGGCCCTGCGGCTCATCGGCTGCCATCCGGACCAGCAGAACAAGAGCGCTGATGACGCGGCAAAGACAGCCGCCGAAGTCGCTGCTGCGATCGACGTACCGCTCGTCGTCCTGGGCTGCGGCCATGCGGAAAAGGACGGCCAGGTGCTGCAGGCCGTTGCCGGTGCCGTGCGTGGCAAGAACTGCGCCATCGGCAAGGCCGTGGAAGAGAACTACAAGACCGTTGCCGCCGCTGCCATGGCAAACGACCACAAGCTGATCGCCATGAGCCAGCTCGACGTGAACCTCGCCAAGCAGCTGAACATCCTGCTGACCCAGATGGGCTTTGCGAAAGAGAAGATCATCATGGACCCCATGTCGTCGGCCCTCGGCTATGGCCTTGAGTACACCTACAGCGTGATGGAGCGCATCCGCCAGGCAGCGCTCCTCCAGAACGACCCCATGATGCAGACGCCCATAGTCTGCGATATCGGCTTGAACGTCTGGAAGGTGAAGGAGACCATCGCCCCGGACGCAGAGGTGCCCGAGTGGGGCGGCCTCGCCGACCGTGCGCTGGCGTGGGAGGTCATCACCGCGTCAGGTATGCTGACCGCGGGAGCGGACATGCTGATCATGCGCCATCCCGGCGCTGCTGCTAAGGCCAAGGAACTGATCGCAGACCTGATGTGATGCATATTCCGTAGGGGCGCATCGCTAGACGCCCGTACCGTAATGATTCCGAAAGGAGCTCCCAATGGCACTTTCCGGTGTAGAGATCTTCAAATACCTTCCCAAGACCAATTGCAAGAAATGCGGTCACCCGACCTGCCTGGCCTTCGCCATGAAGCTCGCCGCGAAGCAGGCGAGCCTCGATGCCTGCCCCGACGCTTCCGAGGATGCCAAGAAGGTGCTGGGCGAGGCAGCGGCACCGCCGATCCGCGGCATCACCATAGGCACGGGCGACAAGGCGGTCAAGGTGGGCGACGAGATCTGCCTGTTCCGGCATGAGAAGAAGTTCTTCAATCCCTGCGCCTTCGCCGTGTCGATCAAGTCCTCCGAGGCCGGTGACGGGGCGGCCAAGAAGATCGGTGCCGTCAAGACCTCAGAGATCGACCGCGTGGGCCAGAAGCTCCGCGTGGACGCCATCGCCGTGACGGACGACAGCGGCGATGCGGCCAAGTTCGCATCCGTGGTGAAGCAGGTTGTGGACGGGGCCCCGGGCGTTCCGGTGATCCTGAACAGCAAGAATCCGGCGGTCATCGAGGCTGGCATCGCCCACTGCGCCGACAAGAAGCCGCTCATCTACGCCGCGACGGCGGAGAATGCCGATGCCATCGCGAAGATCGCAAAGGAGAAGAAGGCATCCCTGGCCGTTGCTGCGAACGGTCTCGAGGCGCTCGAAGCGCTCTCGGAGAAGGTCAAGGCCATGGGCGTCGACGACATCGTGCTCGACCCCGGCGCCCGCAAGGCCAAGGACATGATCGAGCAGTACACGATCATCCGCCGGGCCGCGATCAAGAAGAACTTCAAGCCCCTTGGCTTCCCGATCATCTCCTTTGCCGACCGCGGCGATTCTCTTGCCGAGGCAGCGGCCGCCGCCATCGGCGTCATGAAGTACGCATCCGTCATCGTCGTGAACTCCGTCGAGAAGTGGAAGATGCTGGCGCTTCTGTCGCTTCGCCAGAACATCTACACCGACCCGCAGGTTCCGATGCAGGTTGCCCAGAACATTTACAAGGTGGGTGACGCAAAGGAGACTTCGCCGCTCATGATCACGACCAACTTCTCGCTCTCCTACTTCATCGTCCGGGGCGAGGTGGAGAACAGCAAGGTGCCGTCGTGGCTCGCGGTCATGGACAACGAGGGCCTCTCGGTGCTCACGGCCTGGGCGGCCGGAAAGTTCACGGCCAGCAAGATCGCCCAGTTCATCAGCGAAAGCGGCGCGGAAAAGAACATCAGCCACAAGGAACTGATCATCCCCGGCTACGTTGCCGTCCTCTCCGGCGCGCTCGAGGAGAAGCTGCCGGGCTGGAAGATCACCGTGGGGCCGCGCGAGGCGAACCAGCTGCCGACCTTCCTGAAGGGAAGGGCGTAAATCTCAATTGACCACGGAGACACGGAGACACGGAGAAGAGCTTCGGCCACTTGCGCATTTCTCCGTGACCTCAGTGCCTCGGTGGTGAAACTGATCTGCAAAAGGAGTCACCGATGTCAAAAGCGATCGCAACCGGAGCAATTCTCGGCGCTCACTACTACGTGAAGCAGGCCGAGGCACTCGTGGAGAAGACCATCAGCGAAAAGGGCGCGGACTTCAAGTTCGAGTTCCCTGACACCGCCTATTTCCTGCCCCAGATGTTCGCCATGACCGGTTTCGAGGTCAGGACCGTCGGCGACATGAAGACGGCGCTGGCGCAGAACGTGAAGCCGCTCCTGACCGAAGCGCCGGCCGAGCACCTCTACAAGCCCTACCTCGGCGAGGCCTTGGACGCGGG
>JBAIYC010000150.1:0-4045 GCA_037916085.1 Nitrospirota bacterium
AACTTCTCGTCCGGATTGTTAAAGAACAGGCTCAGCAGTTCGGCTCTCGTTGAGGAGAAGAGTTTTGATAACAACTTCTGTTCACCTCGTGGACAAATATACAACAAGAGTTAATCTTTTGTCAACAGGAAAATTAAAAAAATTATATTTCGTTGAGTTAGACAAATTATCAACACATGTATCAACACCAATTATATTGGTCACAAATATAGTTTGATTATGAGCTTATTTCACAATTATTTTTTGATGAACACGATCGCCCCTCTTGCGCCCCTTCTCTTAACGGGGAGGAAGGCGGTCCGATATTTTTCGCGGGATCCGTGGACGAAATACGACCGACTTCCGGCCAAAGAGCGTGATTTTTCCCGGTCACACCGCCTCCGTCGGCGGCACGGGACGGTCCTCTCCACATGACGGCGCGGCAGCCCACGTGAACGCATCACGCTCACATGAGGCAGACCGAGGGAATATTTGTCAACATCATCTGAAATGACGGAGAACATCCCTCCGTTCTTTTCCCTTTCCCCTGCTGGGGACTTATGGTATAGTAGTGCCGGGTCACGTTGACAAAATGTCCTCATCGTCGGAAACAGGCACCATACTCTTCGGTCAGCTGGATATTCCCTATGAAGTCCGCCAGGGCATCGAGCATGCCGGCTTCTCCACCTGCACACCCGTCCAGGCAGAAGTGATCCCTCGCGCCATCCGCGGCGAGGATGTCGCCGCCCAGTCACAAACCGGAACGGGAAAGACCGCCGCCTTCCTGATCTCCCTCTTCACCCGAATGGTCCGTAACCCCGTGGCCGACGCGGGCAACTCGCCGCAGGCGCTCATCATCGCGCCCACGCGCGAGCTGGCCGACCAGATATACCACGAGGCCCTTCGGCTCGGCAAGTTCACCGGCTTTCGGTCCCTCGCGGTCTATGGCGGCATCGACTACGAGAAGCAGCGCACTGCGCTGGCCGCCGGCGTCGACGTGCTCATCGGCACGCCGGGCCGCCTCATCGATTACTACAAGCAGCACGTGTACAGCCTCAGGAAAACCCGTTACCTCGTCATTGACGAGGCGGACCGCATGTTCGATATGGGGTTCATCGACGACCTCCGGTACCTGCTGCGCAAGCTCCCCGACTTCTCCAAACGCCAGTCCATGCTCTTCTCCGCCACCCTGTCCTATCGCGTGATGGAGCTCGCCTACGAGTTCATGAACCTGCCGGAGAAGATATCGGTCACGCCGGAGAAGGTCACTGTGGACAAGGTCGCGCAGGCCCTCTATCACGTGGGCAAGCACGAGAAGGTCCCGCTCCTGCTCGGCATCCTGAAGAAGGAACAGCCGCAACGGGCACTGATCTTCGTCAACACCCGCCGGGCTGCGGACATGGTGGTCGAGCGGTTGAACCGCAACAACTGGAAGGCTGCGGCCATCACCGGGGACATCCTGCAGAAGAAGCGGCTCCGGCTTCTGGAGGAATTCAAGGCCGGCCAGCTTCCGCTCCTGGTGGCTACCGATGTGGCAAGCAGGGGGATCGACGTGAAGGACGTGAGCCACGTTTTCAACTTCGATCTTCCGCAGGACGCCGAGGACTATGTGCATCGTATCGGCCGCACGGGCCGGGCGGGCGCCGAAGGAAAGGCCGTCAGCCTTGCATGCGAGGAATACGTCTACTCCCTTGAAGCCATCGAGAAGTACATCGGCCAGAAGATTCCGGTCGCCTGGGCGGAGGACGACATGTTCGTGAAGGAGGTCCGGCGCACCTCCGAGGAACGCCTGCGAGCAGACCAGGGCCGTCAGGACCGCGTCCCGCAGCGCCGCCCGGGCCGCCGCCCCCCCGAGCGTTCCCGCCGCTGAACCCTCTCCCGTATCCCGCCCGTCGGGGATGCTACGGCAGCCTCCGTAGCATCCTTTCTCCGCCCCGTGCTATACTAGGTAGTAGAAGAGATAATCGAGGATATATTCAGTCCTTTATATGTGCTGGGTGACGCGGCGGTCCGCCTCCCCGAACTCTTCCCCTGCGAAGGAGGCCCGTCATGCTGAACGCTATGGTCACGAGAGAGCATCCTTGGGTGAGATTCTACGAGGAGGGCGTATCCGAGCACCTGACCTATCCCGACTGGTCTCTCGGTGATATGCTTGCGGACACAGCGCGCAAGTTCTCCGGAAGTACCGCCCTGCTCTTTTACGGAAAGAAGATTCCCTACAACGAACTCGACCGCGCGGCGAACCGGTTCGGACATGCCCTCCTGGCCCTCGGCATCGGGAAGGGCGACCGCGTCGCGCTCATGCTGCCGAACATCCCCCAGATGGTCATCACCTACTACGGGGCACTCCGCATCGGGGCCGTAGCGGTCCCGACCAACCCCCTGTACCATGCTCACGAACTCGAGGTCCAACTCCGGGACAGCGGGGCGGAGACCCTCGTGGCGGTGGACATGTTCCACCCGGTCATCGCGAAGGCCCTACCGAAGAGCGGCGTCAAGCGCGTCATCCTCTGCGGCATCAAGGACTACCTGCCCTTTCCGCTGAACCTCCTCTACCCCATCAAGGCGCGGATCGAGAAACAGTGGGTATCGGTCAGAAGGGTTCCGCCGGTTTACGACTTTCTTGCGCTTTTGGAACACGCTTCTGAGACGCGGCCCGAGGTCGCCGTCTCTCCCGGCGACATTGCTCTCCTGCAGTACACTGGCGGCACGACCGGCGTTCCGAAGGGCGCGATTCTGACCCACCGGAACCTGATGGTGAACGCGGTCCAGTGCCGCGCCTGGCTCACGGTCCGGAACGAGGGAGAAGAGCGGATCCTGGCGGTCATACCCTTCTTCCATGTCTACGGCATGACCACTGCCATGAATCTGGGCATCCTGATCGGAGCGGAGCTGATCCTCCTCCCCAAGTTCCACACGAAGGAGGTGCTCACGGTCATCAGCAGGCATCGCCCAACGATCTTTCCCGGCATCCAGGCCATGTATCAGGCCATCGGGCACTTCCCCGGAATCGAGAAGTACGACCTGACCTCCATCAAGGCCGCGATCAGCGGCGCCGGTCCGCTCATGCACGAGGTCCAGGAGCTCTTCGAGCACCTGACGCGGTCACGCATCGTGGAGGGCTACGGCCTCTCCGAGGCCTCACCGGTCACCCATGCGAACCCCATCTTTGGCAGGCGGAAACCGGGTACCATCGGGCTCCCCTGGCCCGACACGGAGGCGCGGATCGTCGATATCGATACCGGAGATCGGGAGCTCCCTGTCGGCCAGGCGGGTGAACTGGTGGTCAAGGGGCCGCAGGTCATGCAGGGCTACTGGAACAAGCCCGCGGAGACCGCGGCGGCGCTCCGCGACGGGTGGCTCCATACCGGGGACATCGCCACGCGGGACGAGGAGGGATACTTCACGATCGTGGACCGCATCAAGGACATGATCAAGACCGTGGGAGAGAACGTCTATCCGCGGGAGATCGAGGAGGTTCTCTTCTCCCATCCGAAGGTCAAGGACGCCGTGGTGATCGGGTTTCCCCACGAGGAGTTCATGGGTGAGAAGATCAAGGCCTACATCGTGCTCAAGGAAGGGCAGACGGCGACAGCCGAAGAGATCATCGACTTCTGCCGGCAGGAGCTGTCGAAGTTCAAGGTGCCGAAGGAAGTCGAGTTCCGTTCGGAGCTGCCGAAGACGCTGGTGGGCAAGGTCCTGCGCCGGGTCCTCCGCGACGAGGAGCTGAAAAAGGCCGGGATCAAGGAGAAGATCTAGTCGTACTTGAGGTCATCATGAAAAACATCGTCATCATCGACGGCGTTCGCACTCCCTACGCCAAGGCCGGAACGGTCCTGAAGGACGTCCCGGCGGACGCCCTCGGGGCCTTCGCGGTGAAGGAGATCGTCGCCAGGACCGGTATCGATCCGGAGGTCATCGATGAAGTGATCGTAGGGAACGCCGGCATGCCCGCCGAGGCCGCGAACATCGGAAGGGTCATCGCGCTGCGCGCCGGGATCCCGCAACAGGTGCCGGCGTACAGTGTCCAGCGGAACTGCGCCTCGGGCATGCAGGCGGCCTCGAG
>JBAIYC010000151.1:0-3043 GCA_037916085.1 Nitrospirota bacterium
CCGGGCACCGGCGTCCAGAGCGAATGGATGAGGCCCAGGATGGCGTAGCAGTTCACCTTGGTGTCGGTGATGATACGGACGGCGATGAGGTCGTAGACGTCCTCGAAGGATATCCCCTGCTTCTGCATCTTCTGCCAGATGCTGAAGAAGTGCTTCGGCCTGCCCTTCACATCCCCCTTGAACCCGTGTTCGGCAAGCTGGTCCTTGACGACCTTGATGAGATCGTCGATGTAGGATTGGCGCTCCAGTTTCTTCTGGGCCACCCGCCGCGCGATCTCCTGATAGTCGGCTGTATGGAGGTACATGAAGGAGATGTCCTCCAGTTCGGTCTTGACCTTCTGCATGCCGAGCCGGTTGGCGAGGGGGGCGTAGATGTCCAGGGTCTCCTGGGCCGTGCGCTTCTGTTTATCCGGCGAAAGGAACGCGAGGGTGCGCATGTTGTGCAGACGGTCGGCGAGCTTGATCAGGATCACCCGGATGTCGTTTGCCATGGCAACGATCATCTTGCGGAAGTTCTGCGCCTCCCGCTCCTCGCGGCTCTGGAGCTCCATGCGCGCCAGCTTGGTCATCCCGTCGACCAGCTTCGCCACTTCGTCGCCGAAGATGCCCCGGATCTCTTCCAGTGTCGACGCCGTGTCCTCGATCGTGTCGTGCAGCATCGCCGCGGCTACAGTCGATGCGTCCAGCCGCAGGTCGGCGAGGATCTTGGCAACCTCGATCGGGTGGACCATGTAGGGTTCGCCGGACATGCGCGTCTGGCCCTGGTGTGCCTTTGCTGAGAAGATGTAGGCGCGCCTGACCAGGTCAACGTCCGCCTCGGGATTGTTGCTCTGGAGGGTATCGACGATGTCTTCAAGCCTGACGGTTGGCATAGGATCAATATTTCACATTTGAGATTTGAAATTTGAGATAGCGAAATCAACAACCACCGAATTCCAAGCCATGGATCTCAAATCTGAAATCTCATATTTCAGATCCTGAATTATCGTTCCACTTTGATGTCCTTGATCTCGAGCTCGATGTTCGTATTCCCATTCCAGGTGTTGAACCGGGGCACAAAGACCGCCGCGATACGGCTCCCGCAACGAAGACGGTCTGCCAGGGTCTCCCCCTTGTTGTACGCGATGGCGTCAAAGTACAGTCCGTTCTGCTGGCGAAGGCGCATCTTCAAGTGCTTGTTGTTTCCTACGGGCCGGAGAGACGTGACCTCCAGCCCTTTGGCGCCGAGACGGGGCTCGGGGTTCCCCTGGCCGAAGGGCGCGATCTGTTCGATGTTGCGCAGGAGATCGAAGGTCAATTCATCGAAAGAGACCGGCGCATCGATCGTGATCGTGCGCACGAACCCGTCCGAGCCGAACTGGTCCAGGACGATGCGGCTCAGGCGGTCCCGCAACACCGCGATGCGATCCGCCTCCATGGAGAGCCCCGCCGCGTACTTGTGGCCGCCGTAGCCCAGGAGCAGGTCCGAGCACCGTGTCAGGCCTTGATAGAGGTCGAACCCCGGAATGCTCCTTGCCGAGCCCTTTCCGGTGCCGTCCTTGACCGCAATGAGCACGGTGGGACGGTAAAACTCTTCGACGATGCGCGAGGCAACGATGCCGATGACGCCGGGGTGCCATTCGTCGGACGAGAGAACGAAGGCGCCAGTGTTCGGGATATCGGCCTGGAGGCATGCGGTCCTGGCCTCCTGCCAGATGCGTTCCTCCACGGCCTGCCGCTCCCGGTTCACCGTATCGAGTGCAGCGGCAAGTGTCCGCGCTTCCTCATGGTTGGCGCTCGTCAGGAGGCGGAAGGCGGTATCGGCCTTCTCAAGGCGGCCGCTCGCGTTGATCCTGGGGGCGAGCGAAAAGCCGACCGTGCCGACGGTCACGCGCCGGTCCGTGGACCCGGCAACCTGCCGGAGTGCGGCAAGCCCCGGCCGAAGCGACGACAGGTCCGACGACAGCATGTCGAGGCCGTGCTTCACTAGGACGCGGTTCTCTCCCGTAATCTTGCCCATGTCGGCCACCGTGCCGAGCGTGACCAGGTCCAGGTAGCGGGCGAGCCGCTCGTCCCCTGCCGGAACATCGAGGAGGCCCTGGGCGAGCTTGAAGGCCATGCCGGCCCCGGTGAGGCCTTCCAGGCGTTCTCGGTCGTCCGATGATGCTCCGTCGGACAGGAGGCCCGGATGGAGCACGGCCAAGGCGTCGGGCAGGACCGTCGGCGGAGCGCCCTCCACGTCGCTGTGAACGGCCCTGGATTCGTGGTGGTCGGTGATGATGAGGTCGATCCCGCCGTCCCGGGCGATCTTGGCCTCTTCGATGGCGCTGATGCCGCAGTCGACGGTGATCACGACCTTGACGCCCCGGGAAGCCATGGCGCGAAGGGCCGTGCCGTTGAGGCCGTACCCTTCGGTTATCCGGTCGGGGATGTAGGAACCGACATCCCCGCCCATCTCCCTGAGGGCGAGAAAAAGGATCGCCGAGCCGGTCACGCCGTCGACGTCGTAGTCGCCGTAGATGATGATTTTCTCGCGATCGGCAACTGCCTGCCGGATGCGGTTGACCGCCCGGTCCATGTCGCGAAATGCCCCGGGGCCGGTGAGAGAGGAAAGTTCACTGGAGAGAAATGATTTTGCATCACCGGCCTCGGTGATGCCCCGGACCACCATCAGACGGGCGATGAGGGGATGGAAATGCGCCTGCTCCACAAGGCGGGAAACGGCGCCAGCGTCATGGTCTGCCAGGATCCATTTCATACTGCCCCGGGCCGCGAGATCAGGACTTCCGCTCGGGTTTCGATGAATCCTTGTTCTCGTCGTTGCTGTCGGAAATCCCTTTCTTGAATCCCCGGATCGCCTTGCCCAGCCCTTCTCCCAACTGCGGGAGGCGGTTCGCTCCAAAGATGACGATGACGATGACCAGGATGACTAACAGCTCCGGCATTCCGAGTCCGAACATAGTGCCTCCTTGTACTCTGCTGGCGTGTTAAGATTCACGAACGACCGCATCCGCGGGTCGAAATGGGTTATTTCCGTTTCAGAAAGGTATCGGACGCGGACCCG
>JBAIYC010000152.1:0-7445 GCA_037916085.1 Nitrospirota bacterium
GCGGTAGACCTCGATGGGCTTCGGGTGATGCGATGAGTGGCCGAAGACAACGTCGATATCCGCAGCGTCGATGACGCGGTGGCTGAACCGCACCTCCTCCTCCGGCACATCATATCCCCAGTTCGCACCCCAGTGGACGGACAGGACCGCCACATCACCGGGCCGCTTCCACTTCCTTGCCACTTGGCCGATGAGGTCTGCGGTATCGTCGGACAGGTCGCGGAGGAGCTTCACGCCCGCCCGTTCCTCCTCCGCTGCCCAGGATGGCGGCACACCACTCGAACCATGGGCCACGGAGAAAACAAGCACCCTCCCTTTCGGTCCGAGGTCGAGTATTGCCGGCGACGCGGCAGATGAGCGGTCCTTTCCCGCGCCCGCATGGCGGATGCCCGCCTTCTCCAGGCTCCCGATCGTATCCGTGAGCCCTTCGTAGCTCCAGTCAAGCACATGGTTGTTCGCAAGAACAGCAACATCGATGCCGGCGGCTGTAAGCACGCCGATGTTCCCCGGGTGCATCCGGTAATTGATGCCCTTGCCCTGCCAGTAATCGTCGCTCCTCGTGATCGCGGTCTCAAGGTTCACGATCCTGACGTCGGGCGCATGTGCCTCGAGCTCTCGGACAGCATCACCCCAGACGTACGACGGCTCCACGAGCCTTGGTATGGGTCCGCTCGCTTCCTCGGCAAGGCTGACGTAGGTCCTTGCGTCGGCGACATAGGGTTCGTGGATGACCGGTGAAGAGGGATGGGCCAGGACCTGGTCGATCCCGCGTCCGGTCATCACGTCGCCTCCCAGGAACAGAGTAAGCACGAGCATCTCGCTCTCCCCCTCTTGGAGCACCTCTTCCCGCCTCCATTATCCCACTTCAGGCGTCGCCGGGCGCATGGTCCGGGCACCGGGCCAGCTGCCGATACAGGATGGTATTGGTATACTATAAGTATACGGACAAGATATCTATCGAGAGCTGCAGGGGTGGCGCTTGTGAACCGTCGGTACGTGAAGAAGGAGGGAAGCGGACATGCGGGCCCGGGGGCAGAAATGATCTGCGACCTCACGTCGGCAGTGCGGATCATGACAGCGTCCGGCCTGTGGCAGGACCTGCGGGAAGGCTTGGATCACGCGGAGACGATCTGCAGGGACCTGCGGCGGCGGGACGCCGGGCTTGCGTGGTGCGCCCTGTCGCACCGCGGCGACCGCTCGCCCGAAGCGGCGGTTCCGGGGATCGAGTTGCTCATATGGCGGACGACTTCGGGCGCTCCCTGCGCGCGTGGAGGTGAGTAACCATGAAGGAATTCGACTGCAAGGAACTGGGACATTCCTGCGACAAGGTGTTCACGGCGGAGACCGAAGAGCGGCTGGCCGATATCGTATCGGTCCATCTGCGGGATGCGCACGGAGTACTGACGCTGTCGCAGGAAATGACGGCAAAGATCAAGAACCTCTTTATCAACCGGGCCACCACGGACGCCGCGAAGGTCGCGGACCGCATCTTCGAGAAGTACAACTGCAGCGGTGAGCCGGAATGCACATGGCGCTACATTGCGGAGGCCGAAATGATCCTGAACGGCGGCAGGCCGGCGCACGAACGGGAGCTTCAGTCGGCCTGAGCCCTGGACAGGGGCGAAAGGCAGAGAGGGAAGGAGCGATGAGAAATGAAAGCGGAGATGAAGGAAGGCAAGAGGATCATCCAACAAAGCGTGGTCCTGCCTGCAGCGGCGGACAGGCTCTTCGACATGTACCTGGACCCGGTCGCCCACGGAGCGATCGCCGGCGGACCCGTTACGATCAGTTCGACGGTCGGATCGGAGTTCCGCGCCTTTGACGGCATGGTCTACGGCAGAACGATCGCCGTGGTCCCGAAGAAGCACATCGTCCAGCTCTGGCGCGGCAAGGACTGGAAGCCAGAGGACCACGATTCCATTCTCGTGCTTTCGTTCCTGCCTGACGGCGAGAACGGAAAGATCGAACTGACGCATCTGAACGTGCCCGAAAGCGACTTCGACGACGTGAACAGGGGCTGGATGGAGTACTACTGGAAGCGCTGGAAGGCCTACATTGAGAAGGGACGGAAGACGCCCGAAAAAAAGGCCGCGTAGTGCGGCGCGCGCGTGCGAGAAGCACCGGGGGAACGCATGGACAGAAGATCATCGAGAGCGGTGCTGCGCGTCACCGCATGGTACGCTTTCTTCGGCGGTCTCTGGATAGCAGCGTCGGACCGTGTCGTCGAGACAGTGATTTCCGATCCCCACCGGATCACCCTGATCCAGACGTATAAGGGATGGGCCTTTGTCGCCGCAAGCGCGCTCCTGCTGGCGTTCCTGCTCCGGCGGGAGCTCGGCAAGCGGGGGGCTCTGGAAGAGCAGGCCGCGTGCAGGCTCGGCCATCTGTCGGCGCTCCATGCCGTGGACCTCATGATCACCTCCACGCAGGACCTGAAGACGATCCTGCGGCAGTTCGTTGACCTGGTCATCGCCGAGTTCCATGTCGAAGCGGCGGATGTGCTGCTTGTGAGCCGGTCTGCGCCCATGCTCGAATACGCCGCGGAGCGGGGGTTCCGAAGCGAAGGTGTACGCCGGTCGAAGATCAGGATCGGGGAAGGTTTGGCGGGCAGGGCGGCGCTCGACCGGAAGGTGATCAGCGTGCCCGATCTTCGGGCCGCCGAGGGGAAATTCCTGCGTGCAAGGCTCATCGAGGGAGAGTCTTTCGTCGCTTACTATGCCGTGCCTCTGGTCGCCAAGGGGGTCGTGAAAGGTGTACTCGAGCTCATGCATCGCTCGCCCCTTGCGCTGGACCGCGAACAGCGGGACTTCCTGGATGCCCTGGCCTCCCAGGCTGCGATCGCCATCGACAATGCCACGCTCTTCGAGGACATCCAGCGCTCCAATATGGAGCTTCTGCTGGCCTATGACGCCACGCTCGAAGGATGGGCAAGGGCGCTCGATCTCCGGGACCGCGTGACCGAACGCCATACCGAGCGGGTGACGGAAATGACCCTGAATATCGCCCGCGCCATGGGCGTCCGGGAAGAGGAGATCGTCCACATCCGTCGCGGGGCGCTTCTGCACGACATCGGCAAGATCGGCATTCCCGACGGTATCCTCCGCAAGGAAGGACCGCTCACCGAGGAGGAGCGGGCGGTCATGCGGCGTCATCCCGTTTTCGCTTTCGAGATGCTCCGGCCCATCGCCTACCTCCGTCCGGCGCTCGACATCCCCTACTGCCACCACGAGCGCTGGGACGGCGGCGGTTATCCGCGCGGCCTCGCGGGGGAGCAGATCCCGCTTGCCGCAAGGATCTTCGCCCTTGCCGATGTGTGGGACGCCATCTTCTCGGCGGACCGGCCCTATCGCCGCGCGCTGTCCCGCAGCGAGGCCTGCGAACACATCCGCAGCCTCGCCGGAAGTCATCTGGACCCGAAGGTCGTCGATGCATTCTTCAGAATGCAGAACTATGACTGCCCGGAGACGATCCGGACGGAAAGAGCGGGCGCATCGGCGTGACCACACTATCTTCGACCGCAACCTCCGGCAGCATTCCTCAATGCCGGTCCCTCGCCGGTGCCCGGAGGGCTGCAGGAATCACCCCAAGAAATTGACCAAAAAGACGGTGGATTCTGGGACGATCCGTGCTATTATTTCTTCATACGTCACTCGGCCGTTCGTCCCCGGGGAGCGTCGGCGGCATGTACCGTGCAGGCGGGAGGAACATCGCATGAAAAAGATCATCTTCCTTGATCGGGTCAAGCAGAACGTTGACCGGCACTTCTTCGACGAGATGTCCGGCGTCGAGGTGCTCACGGCCTATTCGAATGCCGATGCCCTCCGGATCCATCGGAAGGAAAGGGCGGACGTGATCGTCACCGAGCTCTACGGTTCGGGGATGAACGCCAGGCAGTTCTGTTCCGAGATACGGCAGGACACAGATCTGCGGGAGGTCTCGATCATCGTCTGTTGCCGCGACAACGAGATCGAACACCGGGAGGCCGAGCAGTGCCGGGCCAATGCGGTCCTTGTTCTTCCGCTGTCGTCACGCTCGCTTCTCGAGAAATTCAGGTCATTCCTGCGCATTTCGTCCAGGAGCAGTTTTCATGCACGGTTCAGCGCTCGAAGGAGCGGCGCTCCGACCAATGCCATCGATTGCCGCACGGAGAACATCAGCATGACCGGCATGCTGATTGAAGCGAACACCGAGCTGCGCCGGGGAGACATGTTGCAGTGCTCGCTCGATCTTGCTCCGGGGCGGTCGTTTTCGATGCAGGCCGAGGTCGTGAGGGCCGACCGCGGCCGCTACGGCGTCAGGTTCTTCCGGCTCGATCCTGCGGCGCAGCGCGCCATCGAGGCCCTGGTCGGTCAGGGCTCCCCCGCCTAGGAAGCGATGCACCGATCATTCGCCGCAAGCGCAGCCTTTCCGAACACGCGTGTCGTTCGTACGCCTGTCCCGCCCCCCGCCACCGTGCTGCTTCCGGACCCGCCGCAAGTCGCCGCGGTACCGTTGTGCGGCAGAAAAGGGACCTGCCTATGTTGCACGCCGATCCGACCGTGATGACCGGCTGTTGCCCGCTGTGCGGCTCCGGGCACGTTCGGCCCTTCAGCCGGGACCGGGTCCGGCAGTTCATTCGCTGCTGCGACTGCGGCCTGGTGTTCGTCCCGTCCTCGCAGTTCCTCTCGCGGGAGGACGAGAAAAGGCGCTACGACCTGCACCGGAACTCCCCGGCGGACGAGGGGTATCGCCGCTTCCTGCAGCGCATCTTCATTCCCCTCTCCGCATGCGTGGCGGCCGGAAGCGCGGGGCTCGATTTCGGCTGCGGTCCTGAACCGCTCCTCGCGCGGATGTTCCGGGAGGCTGGACATAGGGTGGCGACCCATGATCCTTTCTACGTTCCCGATCGCTCCGTGCTGGATGGTCGCTATGACTTCATCACCGCAACAGAGGTGGTGGAACATCTCCGTCGTCCTGGACGGGAGCTTGCCCGGCTCTGGTCCTGTCTCAAGCCGGGAGGAGTGCTCGGCATCATGACGCGGCCTGCTGTACCGCAGGATGTCTTTCCGACATGGCACTACAAGAACGACCGCACCCACGTCTGTTTCTTTTCGAGAGAGACCTTTCACTGGCTGGCGGTTCGGTGGAACGCCGCGGTGACATTCCCGGAGGGCGATATCGCATTGTTCCGGAAAGGCCCGTTCAACGCTGAGCGGTCCGACCTGTGATGGACGAAACAGGCGACAGCATGATCGCCCATCCGTAGCCCCGTGTTGATCCGTATGCCATGAGATCCTTGCCGATCCTGTATCATGATGACCGCTTCGTGGCGGTGAACAAGCCCGCAGGCCTTCTGGTCCACAGGAGCTTCATCGACCGCCGGGAGACCGAATACGCCATGCAAACCCTGCGGGACCAGCTGGGAAAACGGGTCTATCCGCTCCACCGTCTCGACAAAGCCACATCTGGCGTGCTCATCTTCGCCCTGGACCGGGAGATCGCCCGGCACATGATGCCGGCCTTTTCGCACGGCGGGGTCTCCAAGTCCTATCTTGCTGTTGTGCGCGGGTATACGGAGGACCGGGGAAGGATCGACAGGCCGCTCCAGGAACCCCGCGACAGGAGGAACGACCCCCGAGCCGCAGCGGACAAGCCGGCACGGGAGGCCCTGACCGACTACCGGCGGCTCGCTGTCGTCGAGCTGCCCCACGCGGTCGGACGCTATGCCACGGCGCGCTTTTCCCTCATCGAGGCGAAGCCGCTGACCGGCCGCATGCACCAGATACGCCGCCACCTCAAGCATATCTTCCACCCCGTAATCGGCGACACGACCTATGGCGACGGCCGGCAGAACGAGTTCTTCCGGACGCGTTTCAATTCGCACAGGCTCCTGCTGCATGCCCGGGAGATCGTCTTCTCCCATCCTGCAACAGGCAGTGTGGTCCGCATTCAGGCGCCCCTTGACGAGGGCCTGACCTGTCTTTTCAAAGAACTGGACTGGGATGCCGCTGTCGGGGACCATGCGCCCGACACGGAAGGTCCGCATCATGCATCATGATACGGGGAGAGAGGCGGCCGGCAGTAGCTTTGTCCGCCTTGCGCCGGGCATCCAGTACGTGGCGGCCGACGCAAGCGGCACCGTGCGCGAACTCGTCGGGGGATGGGCCGACGTGGCGGGGCGCGGGCGGATGGAGCAGGGAACGACGATGCTCTACTCCATGACAAAGACCTTCACTGCCGCCGCGGTCGACATTCGATGAGATTGCCGGATACGGCACGTTGACGGAAGGTCTTCCGCTCACGCTCGGGAAGGTATCACACGTGAAGAAACTCGGACGGTCATTCTTTCGGCGTGACGCAGCAAGGCTTGCCCGTGATCTCATCGGGACGGTCCTCGTTCACCGCCGCCGGGGCAGGGAATACCGCGCGCGCATCGTTGAAGCGGAGGCTTATGTGGGCCCCAAGGACCTTGCCTGCCACACCTCAAAAGGCCGTACAGCGCGCACGGAGGTGATGTTTGGGCCGGCAGGCCATGCTTATGTGTACCTGATCTACGGGATGTACGAGATGTTCAACATTGTAGCGGGCAGGACCGGCAGCGGCCAGGCCGTGCTCGTTCGGGCGGCCGAACCTCTGGGCGGGTGGACAGCGGACCTTTCCGGCCCAGGAAAGCTCACACGCGCCTTCGGCATTGGCCGTTCGCTGAACGGGCTGGACCTCACCGGCAGCAGGCTCTTCCTTGTGAACGATCCGGTGTCCCGACCGCGCATCAGGAGAACAAGGCGGGTCGGCGTGGAGTATGCCGGCCCCTGGAGGGACAAACTGCTCCGCTTCTTCGACGACCGGAGCCATTCTGTTACTCATCGTCCGGCTTGATAGCATTCCTTGACCGGAGCTACAGAAGAAGGGGCGAGACGATGATCCGTTCCGCCCCTCCGAAATCAATGGTGCTGGTGAACCTCGTGGCTGTCGCGATGCGTCATTTGATCTGGCCGCGGAGCTCGCCACTCGGGACCTTGGCCGTGTGGACGTTGACGTAGGCGTCGCCTTCCTTGATCATCGTGACAAGGTCACCGATAGTCTTCCCGGCAAGGGGCCCTACCAGGTCCTTGTCCGTGATGGCTCCCTTGGCAAGGACGCCGCTGAACATCCCCTCCTTCTTCGGTCCGGCAAAGAGTCCTACCACCGGAGCGCCTTCCTCACCTTTCTTTCCTGCATGGATATGGGAGGCAGCTATGTTCTCCAGTCCTTTCACCTTTACCTCGTAGGTGAGCTCTTTGCCGTCCTTGCTGAGCTTGAAGATGGCTTCACCGCTCCCCTTTGTCATCACGGCGGGGACCTCTTCCTTGCCCGTCAGCTTTGCCGTGAACGTGGAGGCGGCCATGGTGACCGATGCGGTGAACAGTACAGCCATCACCGCGAACAGTACGGTCTTCAGACTTTTCATGATCATCTCTCCTTTCAAC
>JBAIYC010000153.1:0-6580 GCA_037916085.1 Nitrospirota bacterium
TTCCCGAATGGACCGTGATCACCGGGACCGGAGCGTTCAAGATCGTTTCCCGCGCAGTGCTGCCGAAAAAAGCGTTGAGCAGCGCGTTCCGCCCGTGCGTCCCCATGACGATGAACGAATAGCCGCCTTCCGCCTCCTGATAAACGGCGCACTGGGAGGTCAGTGCTTCCTCTTCGATCTTATACGTGCACGGCACACCGTGCTTCTGAAAGTATCCGGCCTTCTGCTTCATGGTTTCGGCGGCATCGGCCCGTGATTCCTCGAAGAGCGCGTCGAGATTGAAAGGAGCCATGCCCGAGTACGCGGAGTTGACCAGAACCGCATTGATCGTATCCCACAGACAGTGGAACAGAGTGACTCCCGCCCCGAGGCGCTTCGCGAGCGAGAGCGCGTAAAGCTCGGCTGCCCGGCTGTTCTTTCCGAGATCGGTCGGTACGAGGATCTTCAATTGCTTCTGACCGGGAAGCGCCGCTTCGCGCTCCTGGGCGAGCGGCCCGACCACCATCACCGGCCGCCGGGAGTGGCGGACTACTTCCTCGGCAACGCTTCCGATGAGCAGGCGCCTGACGCCCGTCCTGCCTTGTGTGCCCACGACGACAAGCTCGGGGGACGACCGGGAGCGCAGGACCTTCAGGACCTCATCCGCCGGTGAGCCGCTGCGGAAGGAGCAGACGACCGGCACGGTGAATTGCCTGGCAGCATCCTCAAGCATCTGTCCATGTTGTGCGTGCCACTCGGGGAACTCCATGGAGCCACGCTTTTTGGGCGAATAGGTCCGCGGGTCTTCCACGTAGAGGAGGCTGATCCCGGTCTTGAGCCGCTGCGCAAGGAACTGAGCGGCGTTCCGGACAGCACGCGAGCGTCGCCTGCCGGCGTCCGTCCGACTCCCGATGTCGTCGGCGACCAATACTGAACGTTGCGGCATATGCTCCTCCTTCTCTGACGGCGGGATGGCACCATTCACCGAAAGTGTATCATTTCGAGACCTCCGGAGGGAGACACGCATGGACACATCCGGTGCGCCAATCTTTCATCCCTTTGGAACATCGGCACGAGGATGGAGTCCGCGCCTTTTGCGTGAAATATCCGCTCTTGCTACTGCGGCCCTCCTCCCTCGCCTATCCGCTCCCACTTGGCCGACGCGATCTTCCACTTGTTCTCTTCCTTCTTGAAAAGCACTTCGAAATCATAGGCGCCCAGGGTTTCGGGAAGGACCGATGACGACGCTGCATCGCCGGAACCCTTTCCCGTCAGGATGGCCTGGAACCGTGCTTTCGCCTCCGGACCGGTCACGGCGATTTCGATTGTGGGGATGAAAATACCGACCTTCTGGTGCCGGAAGAAGTAGAATGCAAGCAGCCCCTTGACACCGTCATAGTCGTTCCCCTGCGGGTCCCGATAGGACTTCGAGACATGCTCCAGCACGGAGAGTATCTTCTTCTCTTCCGCCGCCTGCTGGACGGCGGTGACCACTTTCCGGACCTTGTCCTCCTCCGATTCCCTGTGACAGGCCGCGAACAGCATAAGGACCGCCGGGAAGATAAACATATATAATGGAAGATGCTGAGGCCTGCGCATGGGCCCTCTCCCTCTCTCATCCTTAATTATCTCAATGATAGCATAGGAACGAAGAAATGAATGACAGTGGACCGCGGATGAAAGAAATAGTGTCTCTCGCAAACATGTCTCCGCGGCAAAAGGGGCCAGGGCTCTTGTTTGACTTCCGCGCCATGCAGGGATATATTGACGCATGGGACGGCTCGTCAAGACGGTCATTCTCCTCTTCTGGCTCGTGATGATGGGGCTGCTCGTCCAGCGAACCTACCTGAATCCGACCGCGGTCATCGCCCTGGACGAGGTCACAAAGGAGGGCGTCCGCACGGGCGACGACTGGTTCGGCATCTATCAGCAGGACCGCAAGATCGGCTACGCTCACACGCGCACGGCCAGGGAAGGCGACGCCTATCATATCTTCGAGGAATCGGAGATGGACATCCTCGCCCTGGAACGGCTCCAGCGGATCAGGACCGCCACCAACGTCTACACGTCGCGGGACTTCCATCTCAAGTATTTCGACTTCGCACTCGAATCCGATGCATCGAACATGCAGATCAAGGGCGCGGTCGTGAAGAATAAGCTTGTCCTCGACATCCTGACTGCCGGAGAGACCCGCAAGCAGACGATCCGGCTCGCCGAACCCATCTACCTCACGCCAAACCTCCGCTCTGCCGTCGTCCTCGCTGGCCTCGAGACTGGAAAACGGTACCGCTTCCCGCTCTTCAACCCCGCCACCATGAGCACCGAGAACGCCTTCATCACCGTGGAAGGCAGCGAGACCATCAAGGTCGGCGACTCGGACCAGACCATCTATCGGCTGAAGGAATCCATGGGAGGCATGGAGGCCACGTCCTGGATCAACGAAACGGGCGAGACGATCAAGGAAGCGAGCCCTCTCGGCTATTCGCTCCTCCGGGAAACGATGGCCGAGGCGATGAAGCGCGACAAGCGGGGCCCGGCAGTTGACATCATTTCGCTCGTCAGGATCGAGACCAGGTCCATGCCCACCTCGACCACGGTGACGGAGCTCAAGGCCGGCCTGAGCAATGCAGACTTCCAGGGTTTCGACCTAGACGGAGGACGGCAGACGTGGAAGGACGGGACCATCCTGGTCCGGGCGATCGCCGGATCCGGCACCTACAGGCTCCCCTACGCCGGAAGAGACCATGCTGAAGAACTTCTTCCCACCGCGCTGATCCAGAGCGACGACCGGGCCATCCGGGAACAGACGGCCAGGATCGTGGGTGCGGAAAAGGACGCGCGGGCGGCGGCACAGAAGATCAATGCCTGGGTCTATGTTTCGCTCGTAAAGCAGCCTGTCGTGAGCATCCCGAGCGCCATCGAGGTCCTGAAGCAGAAGACCGGCGACTGCAACGAACACACGACGCTCTTCACCGCGCTGGCCCGGGCCGCCGGCATCCCCACACGCATGGCTGCCGGCATCGTCTATATGAAGAACGGCTTCTACTACCACGCCTGGCCCGAGGTCTGGCTCGGTGACTGGATCGCCGTGGACCCCACGTTCAACCAGTTCCCCGCCGACGCCACGCACATCCGCTTCGTGACCGGCGACCTGGCGAAGCAGGCCGAGATCTTGAAGCTCGTCGGGAAGTTGAAGGTGGACGTGGTGGAATATAAGTAGAAACTGATTCGGCAGACTCAAGAAACGAACACGAATAGCACGAATGGACGAATTCCACGAATAGATTCAGAGGCCCGGGATCAGGTCCTTTGTCTTGGCCTTTCGCCTTCATTCGTGACATTCGGAATATTCGAGTCATTTGTGAGACAGGTTTCGCCCAGGGTTCTCGAATGATTAAGCTCACCAACCTGACCAAGGTGTACGGCAACCTCACCGCCGTCAACGGCATCAATCTCACCGTCGAGCCCGGCGAGGTCTTCGGGTTTCTCGGCCCCAACGGCGCGGGCAAGACCACGACCATCAAGATGATGGCGGGGCTTCTCCAGCCCACGGCCGGCTCCGTCGAGCTCGGCGGCTTCGACGTGCAGAAGAACCCGCTCCGGGCCAAGGCCATCACGGGCTTCATTCCCGACCGCCCCTATCTCTATGAGAAGCTCACGGCAGAGGAGTTCATGGGATTCGTGGCAGAGCTCTACGGCATGGAGGACGCCTCGCGCCGCATCGCGGAGCTGCTGGACCTTTTCGGCCTGTCGGACTGGTCCGACGAGCTTGTCGAGAACTTCTCCCACGGCATGAAGCAGCGGCTCGTCATGGCGTCGTCGCTCCTTCACGAGCCCAGAGTGCTCGTGGTGGACGAGCCCATGGTGGGACTCGACCCCCGTGGCGCCCGGCTCGTGAAGGACCTCTTCCGCGACCTGGCAGCGAAAGGCGTGACCGTATTCATGTCCACCCACACCCTCGAGATCGTGGAGAACATGTGCACCCGCGTGGCAATTATCAACAAGGGCGAGATCATCGCCGAAGGCAGCGTGGCCGAGCTCGGCCGCCTGGCGCGAATGGAGAGCAGCCACCTCGAGCCCATCTTCCTGAAATTGACCGGTGGGGACGAGGCCGTCTGATGTCGAAGGAGTGTGCAGATGGAGCTTGAACGAATCCTTCCCTTTGTGCGGTGGTGGTCCACGATCGATCGCCGCACTCTGCGCGCCGACCTCCTTGCCGGGGTCACCGGAGCGGTCATCGTGCTGCCCCAGGGTGTGGCCTTCGCGGTCATCGCGGGCCTGCCTCCTGAATACGGCCTCTACTCCGCAATCGTGCCGGCAATCGTCGCTGCGCTCTTCGGCTCGTCCTGGCACCTCATCTCGGGACCCACGACCGCGATCTCCATCGTCATCTTCACCACCGTGAGCCCCCACGCCGACACGGGAAGCATCCATTACCTGCAGATGGTGCTGACCCTCACCTTCCTTGCCGGCCTGTTCCAGCTTGCGCTGGGCCTTGCGCGGCTCGGCGTGCTGGTGAACTTCGTCTCCCATTCGGTCGTCGTGGGATTCACCGCAGGCGCGGCGATCCTGATCGGGACAAGCCAGCTCGCCAATTTCTTCGGCGTCGCCGGATCGAAGAAGCACTCCTTCATCCATGTCTGGGCCGACCTGCTGGGGAACATCCCGCACACGAACCCCATCGTCGTGGTCATTGCCGCGGCCACCCTCATCGTGGCCCTGTTGTTCCGCAGATATCTTCCGCGCTGGCCCGGCATGCTCTTCGCCATGGTCGTCGGCAGTGTCCTTGCGATCGTTCTGAACGGGAAGGGACACGGCGTGCGCCTTGTGGGTTCCCTGCCAGGCCACCTGCCGCCACTGTCCGCACCGGACCTTTCCACATCGTCGGTCCGCGACCTGGCGCCGCCTGCGCTTGCCGTGGCGATGCTCGGCCTCGCCGAAGCGGTATCCATCGCCCGGGCCGTCGCCACGCGCTCCCACCAGCGCATCGACAGCAGCCAGGAATTCGTCGGCCAGGGCCTCTCGAACATCGTCGGGAGCTTCTTTTCGAGCTACGCGTCATCGGGGTCCTTCACCCGCACCGGCGTGAATTATGACGCCGGGGCCAGGACCCCCCTTGCGGCTGTGTTCGCAGCTCTGGCGCTCACCCTGATCCTGTTGCTCATTGCGCCACTCACGGCCTGGCTTCCCATCGCCTCCATGGCAGGGGTGCTCCTGGTCGTTGCCTGGGGCCTCATCGATTTCCACCATATCCGCACCATCGTTCGGACCAGCCGTGCCGAGGCAGGTGTGCTTGCGGTCACCTTCCTGGCGACCCTCTTCGTTGAGCTCGAGTTTGCGATCTATGTGGGCGTGATCCTCTCGCTCCTGCTCTACCTCAGTCGCACATCCCGTCCCAACGTGATCACGCTTGTACCGGACCCCGACAGCGGCAGAAAAGGATTCGTGAACATCCGCAAGAAGCCCTCTCCCGAGTGTCCCCAGCTCAAGGTCGCGCGGATCGACGGGTCGCTGTTCTTTGGCGCCGTGGACCACATCGCCGAGGAGCTTTCCGCGATCACGAAGCAGAACCCCGAGCAGGCGCACATCCTGGTCGTGGGAGGAGGCATCAACTTCATCGACGTGGCCGGATGCGAAATGCTGGCCAACGAGTCCCGCACGCTGCGCCTGAGCGGCCGGCAGCTCTATCTCTGTTCGCTCAAGGGCGAAGTCATTTCGGTGCTGGAGCGCGGAGGGTACCTCGCGCGCATCGGCGCCGAATACCTCTACCGGTCCAAGTCCGAGGCGATCAAGAAGCTCCTGCATACCCGCCTCGACCCCGAGCGCTGCCGCGTCTGCAAGGTCCGCATCTTCAACGAGTGCACGAAGATGCCGGGGGCGCCACCCTCGGCTTGAACGCTATGCGCTATGCTGTGTTCTCTGACATCCACGCCAACCTCGAGGCGCTGACCGCCGTGCTGGGACGGATCGCCCGGATGGGCGTAGACAGGCTGTTCTGCCTGGGCGACGTGGTGGGATACAACGCGAATCCGAACGAGTGCGTCGACATCGTGCGGAGCGAGAATATGGTCTGCGTCCTGGGGAACCACGATTCTGCCGCATGCGGACTGACGGAGCCGGACAACTTCAATCCCTGGGCGAGGCAGGCGGTCCTCTGGACGAGGAAGCAACTTACGCCCGAGAACCGCGAATACCTCCGCGGCCTGCCGCGCGAAACGATGGTGGACGATCTTTTTCTCTGCCACGGAGCGATCCACGATACGGACCGGTATCTGGTACATCTGGACGATATTCGCGAGACCTTCGATCTCATGGACACGCTGCCCGACGGCCCGCGCATCTGTTTGCACGGTCACACGCATCTGAGGACGGCCTTCAGCGCTCTCGGCCGTGAGCTCAGACGCGAGTTCGGAGACGAACTTCGCATCGCGAGGGAGCGGCGCTACGTTGTCAATCCGGGCGCCGTCGGTCAGCCGCGCGACGGCGATCCGCGAGCCGCGTTCCTTGTCTATGACCATACGGACGCGCGCGTGACCTTCCATCGCACGGAGTATGAAATCAGCGTCTGCCAGGACAAGATCATCCGGTCGGGGCTCCCGCC
>JBAIYC010000154.1:0-13026 GCA_037916085.1 Nitrospirota bacterium
AGGAGTGGGGCGAGAAGAACAACGTGGACGTCATCGTGGACCATATCGGGCTGGCCGATCTCCGGAGCACCTTTGCATCGGAGGTCGCGGCAGGCAAGGGCCACGATATCGTGGAGTTCATCGATCCTCCGTCGGACTTCGAGCCGAGCGTCCTGGACCTCACCGACCTGAACCGGGAAGCGCAAAAGCGCTTCGGGACGCAGCTCCCTGTTGCAACGCGAAGCTCCTATAATCCCTACACGAGAAAGTACTACGGTTTCTGCCATGGCTGGACCATTGACCCGGGCGACTACCGTAAGTCCCTCTGGGAGAAGGCGGGCAAGCCGGATGGACCGGTGACGTGGGAAGACCTGCTCGTCTACGGGACGAAGATCAAGAACGAGCAGGGCATCCAGATGGGCATCGGCATTTCCCAGGAGCTCGATACCAACATGGCCGAGCGGACGCTGCTCTGGTCCTTCGACACCTCGATCCAGGATGAACACGAACAGGTCGTCCTGGACAACAAGAAGACCGTCGAGGCCGTGAAGTTCATGGCGGAACTGTACCAGAAGACCCTGACACCCGAGGTGTTCGGCTGGACGGCGGCTTCGAACAACCAGCTCCTGATCGCCGGGAAGGCATCGTATATCCTGAACTCAATCTCCGCCTACCGGTCGGCCCAGAAGGACGTTCCGGAGGTGGCAAAGGACATCTTCTTTACGCCCGCGCTCAAGGGGCCGCGCGGCACGGCATGGGCCTGCGAGCACGTGATCTATGTGACGGTCATCCCCAAGTTCTCGGAAAAGAACTCCGACCTTGCGAAGCGCTTCCTGCTGGACCGCGTTGCGAACTATGACCGCGCCATGTGGGAAAGCAAGCTCTACAACTCGCCCGCCTATTTCACTGCGCCGCTCTTGCCCGGCGACCGGGGCTATCCTCCGGTAGCACATGCGATGCATATGCGCGATCTGCACAACGCGTGGTTCGCGAAGGACCCCTTTGCGCTTCCCGGCGAGCGGACCGACAAGCTCATAACGCTCAAGGACGCGGAGAAGTGGAGCACCAATGTGGGATTCCCCGGCCCGGCGAACCCGGCTGAAGGAGAGATCTTCGGCACCTTTGTGCTGCCCGGCATGTTCGCCAGAGTGGCACAGGGAAAGCAGACCGCTGAAGAGTCAGTGAAACAGGCTGCCCAGCAGTGCAAGGCCATCTTCGACAAGTGGCGGGCCCAGGGACTGATCGGGAAGAAGTAGGAGCTAGACAACAGAACATAACGTCCACCACGGAGGCACGGAGACACGGAGAGACATCTTCAGGGTATGAAGAATATCTTCAATCCCTCGTCCGTCATTCCCGCGGAGGCGGGAATCCAGCGCCGTTGGAAAGTCTCTGGATCCCCGTTTTTACGGGGATGACGAATCTTGTTTTCTCCGTGGCTCCGTGCCTCCGTGGTATATCAAGGTACTTTTCCAGACATATCATCCTATGGCTAACGTACACCTGGCGGGGATCAAGAAGCACTTTGAAGGCGTGAAGGCGGTCGACGGCATCGATCTGGAGATCAGCGACGGGGAATTCCTGGTGCTCCTTGGCCCCTCGGGGAGCGGCAAGACCACGCTCATGCGGCTTGTTGCGGGCCTCGAAAAGCCGACGGCCGGGAACATCATCATCGATGGCCAGACCGTCAACGATCTCGCGCCTCGGGACCGGGGCATCGCCATGGTCTTCCAAAGCTACGCTCTCTATCCACACAAGACGGTCTTCGGCAATATCTCCTTTCCTCTTACGGTGGAGGGCATGCCGCGGGAGGAGATCAAGAAGAAGGTTGCATGGGCCGCCGGGCTTTTGGGCATCGGCCATCTCCTGGACCGGATGCCGTCACGCATTTCCGGCGGCGAGCGGCAGCGCGTTGCGATCGCTCGCGCCCTGGTGCGCAGGCCGAAGGTGCTGCTTATGGACGAGCCGCTCTCGAACCTGGACGCAAAGGTGCGCCACACGGCGCGCGAGGAACTGAAGCTCTTCCAGCGGGAGATCAACGTCACGACGATCTACGTGACCCACGATCAGGCGGAGGCGATGGGCCTGGGCGACCGGATCGCGGTGATGCACGAGGGCACGGTCCGCCAGATCGGGACGCCCGATTCGATCTACAACGATCCGCAGAACATGTTCGTCGCCGGCTTCGTCGGCATCCCGCCGATGAACTTCATGGAGCAGGAGGGAGTGATCATCGGGTTCCGTCCCGAGGCGCTCCTGCCGGAGGAGGCGCTGCCGGACAAGGACTGCATGCGTCTCCGGCTCCTGGTCGAACGGGTCGAGGACCTGGGTTCACACCGCCTCGTGTACGGCACCATCGGCACGGCCAAGGTCATCGCGAACCATTCCTTCCGGCTGAACCTGAAGGAAGGGGACGAACACGAGTTCGCGATCTGCAGCCGCGAGGTCCGTCGCTTCGATCCGAAGACGGGAGAGAGGATCCGGCCATGAGGATGCCGCGCGTCCTGGAACGGGAGTCGGTGCTTGCGCCGCTCATGCTAGCGCCGGTGACGCTCTATATTGTCCTCCTGGTGGGATTCCCGTTCCTCATGGCCTTTGTGTACAGCTTCAGCAATGTGACCGTGGGAAATCCCCAGTTCCACATGATCGGATTCGGAAACTTCACCGCTGTCCTCCGTGACCCGACGTTCCTCAAGTCGCTGATGAACACCTGCGTCTTCACCTTCACGTCCATCGCCCTCGTGTTGGTCCTCTCGAACATGTTGACCGAGCTGCTGATGCGCGAGTTCCGCTTCAAGTGGCTCATCCGGTTCCTGATCATGCTTCCTTGGACGGCGCCGATCGCGCTTGGCACCATCGGCTTCCTCTGGTTCCTCGATTCCGTGTTCAGTCCCATCGACTGGCTGCTCCGGACGTGGGGATTGCTCGGAAAACCGCATGACATTCTCGGGCCCATGAGCAATCTCTACTGGCTCGGAAGGCCCGGCCTCGCCATGGCCTCGGTCATCGTCGTCCACGTCTGGCGCCTGCTGCCGCTGGCGACCATGATCCGCATCGCGGGCATGAACTCTATCCCCCGGGAGGTCATCGAGGCGGCCCAGGTGGACGGAGCAGGCTATTATCGGCGCCTCTTCCAGATCATATTGCCGCTGCTCCTCCCGGTGATAAGCGTGACCGTCCTCTTCTCCACGCTCTTCACCTTCACGGACATGACAGTGGTCTGGGTCCTTACCAAAGGCGGGCCCCCGGACAACAGTACCCAGGTGCTCGCCAGCCTTGCGTTCCTGAAGGGCATCCAGGGCGGCGACCTTGCCCAAGGCGCGGCAGTTGCCATCTTCTTCTTCCCGGTGCTTGCAGGTGTTGCTGCTGTGGTGCTCAGGATAGCGAAGAAAGCAGTGGTGACGTAAGAGTCAGTTCGATGCTCGGAGTTCGGAGGAGGAACTGGCTGAGCGAAGCATTGTATCTAGCCAGCTTGTCATCCCCGTGAAAACAGGGATCCAGGGACTTTCTATCGACACTGGATTCCCGCTTCTGCGGGAATGACGACGGAGAAACAAGAGCGAGTCCATGCTGAAGAAACTCTTTTCCAAAACCTATTTCTACGGCGCGCTGAGCGCATTCATCATTTTCTCGGCGGCTCCGTTCTACATCATGCTGATCACCATGTTCAAGAAGAGCCATGACCTTTTCAGCCCGACGAACAACCCCTTCTGGCTGAACGAGGGCCCGACCCTGGAGCATCTCGACCTGCTGTTCAACCAGACGCTCTTTCCCCGGTTCCTTCTGAACACGTTCCTCGTCGGCATCGCAGTCGTGGCCATCACGGTGATCCTTGCGGTTCCTGCGGCGATCAGCCTTGCCCGGCTTGCGGGCAGGTGGGGGGAGAACGTGGGCATCGGCATCTTCCTGACCTATCTCGTGCCGCCGACCTTGCTCTTCATCCCACTCTCGCGTATCGTGTCCCTTCTCGGACTGCAGAACTCGCTCTGGTCGCTGGTGCTCGTCTATCCGACCTTCACGGTTCCGTTCTGCACCTGGCTTCTCATGAGCTTCTTCAAGTCAATCCCGAAGGACATCGAGGAACAAGCGCTCGTGGACGGGTGCAGCAGGGTCGGCGCCATGGCGCGCATTCTTCTCCCTCTCTCCGTGCCCGGTATCATCACCGTCGTCGTCTTCTCCTTTACGCTTGTGGCGCACGAGTACATCTACGCTCTCTCCTTCATCCAGGACTCGGCGAAGAAGACCATCGGCATCGGCATGACGACGGAACTGGTGCGGGGGGATGTCTTCTATTGGGGGGCTTTGATGGGCGGGGCGTTGCTGGCGAGCATTCCGGTGGCGGTGCTCTACACGCTCTTCCTGGACCGGATCATCTCCGGCATGGCGATGGGTGCGGTAAAGCGGTGATGCTGAGGCGATATGTGCAGCGGAGACGAGACGTGTGAAACCACTGGCCGGGCAGCAATGTCCGGCCCTTCTTTTGTGCCGACGAACGAAGAAACGACGAACAGAGAAACAAAAGCGCGCCGCGATCCGCGGTCAGCCCCTATGTCCCACGGGGCGTGGGGCCACTATCGGAAGGAGCGGTCGAACGCATCGACTGGCACAGCCGGGCTGAAATAGTAGCCCTGTCCCATGTCGCAGCGGAGCAGGTGCAGGATGTTCCGCTGCTCTTCGCTTTCTACGCCTTCCGCGATGGTCTTGAGGTTGAGGCTCCGCGCCATGCCCGTGATGGCTGTGATGATCGAAGCTGCGTCCGGGTCGCGGGTCACGTCACGAACGAACGACATGTCGATCTTCAGATTATCCACCGGAAGCCGCTTGATGTAGCTGAGCGAAGAATATCCAGTCCCGAAATCGTCCACAGAGATCGAAACGCCGAGATCTTTCAATTTCTTCAACGTCGAGACCGTGAAGTCAATGTCCTGGATGCAGACGCTCTCGGTCAGCTCCAGGGCCAGATACTCGGGGTCGATGCCCGTATCCTGGATGACGTTGGACACCATGCCGATCAGGTTGCGCTGATGGAACTGTCCGAGCGACAGGTTCACGGCGAGCTTGAACGTCCGGTGCTGCCGCTTCCACTCTCCGAGCTGTGCGCACGCGGTCCGCAGGACCCATTCACCGACGTCGGCGATCAGACCGGATTTCTCCAAGACAGGGATGAACTTGGACGGCGATATGAACCCGATGTCATTATTATGCCAGCGGATGAGCGCCTCGGCGCCCGTGACCCGCTTCGTGATCAGGTCGCAGTACGGCTGGTAGTTGAGCTGATATTCGCTGTTCCGGAGCGCACCTACCAGGCGCTTATCCATGAGGTAGAATTCCTTGATCTGGTCGCTCATCTCCTGGCTGTAGAACTGGACGGAGTTCCGTCCCATGCTCTTTGCACGGGAGAGCGCAATGTCCGCGTTCCGTATGAGGGTCTTAGCGTCCCTGCCGGAATCGGGGAAGGAGGCTATCCCAATGGTAGCGGTAGCAGCGAGGTCCTGACCGGCGACGATGATCTTTTGTGCTATGGCGTGACGGATCCGGTCGGCAACGGCGCTGGTATCGCTGAACCGCGCCTCATAGCGGTGGATCACACCGAACTCATCGCTGCCGAGCCGCGCCACGATGTCCTGATCTCCGACCGCGGAGCGCAGGATGTCCGCGATGCGCTGCAGGACCTCGTCGCCGACCTCCGGACCAAAGAGATCATTGATGTACTTGAAACGATCGATATCCATGATCATGACGGCGACGAGCCAGTCGACGGGTCGCTTCTCACCGAGCTCCTGCTTGAGAAGCTCGGCGAAATGCCTGCGGTTCGGGATGCCGGTGAGCGCATCGTAGCGGTCAAGATAATCCAGCCGGTCCTCCACCTGCTTCTGGCGCGTCACATCGCGAGCCGTCGAGATGAACCTCGTGATCGTTCCTTTTCTTTCCCGGAGCGGCGTGACGTGTTCTTTGAGCAGGAAGGCGGAGCCATCCTTCCTTCTGCACCAGGTCATTCCCCGATACTGCGTACCTGCCAGCACGAGGCTGCGCATGTCGCCGAAGACCTGCTGGTCCTTGTACCATGGCAGCCACGGCTTGTTCCGTTTGCCCACCAGTTCCTTTTTTGCGTATCCGGTCGCGAGTTCCACGGCGCGGTTGACGTATTCTATCTTTCCCTTTCGGGTTACGATCGTCACGAGTTCTCCGGCCTGGTCTGCCGTAGCGAGGAACCACGAAAATCGTTCAAGCATGCGGCGATGGCGATGCCTGGCGTGGCGAAAGACGGCAATCGAAGCAAGGATGAGGACGATCGCGGCGAAGGAGGATATGCCGACCATGGTCTTCACCCGGTTCACCGCGTCGGCAAGGGTCGCTTCAGTGGCGGTGCGCAATGAGACCATGCTCACGAGCGATTCAGAAAAGAAATAGGTTCCTGCCGCAGCAAGCGCCAGCAGGATCACGCCCAGCACGAAGAGCGATGTGTATTTTTTCTTTATTGGCATGTTCCGGGTCACCGAGTACTGCGCATGAGGACTGCGAGAGAATTGAGCGCGATGCGGATCTTTTCCTGATTGTCGTTCAGGCACGCCGTGGCAACGCAGAAGGCGGCCGCTTGTCATGCAGCACAATTCCGTCATGCTGCGCCGAACGGCGCTGGTTTTGTCTGGTCTTAAATAAAAGCCAGTGACCATTATTGTACCACGTTCGACGTATGCTATGAAGCACTTCCATGATCTTTTTTGACAAGATCTTCTTTACCTGATAGTCAAATTGATTATTGTGTACAACTATGGCATTACTATTATGACATTAAACATCTTCGCGGAAGACCACGCGGGGCCGACCATGCTCGCATCGGTGCTATTTAAAGCAACATCATGCGTGGCGGTGAAATAGTACGGACCACTCGCAGGCTGTCTGCTACAATTGAAACAGGGAAATGCTCGCATAGTGCCGGGGCGGGAGAGAAGAGCGGGGGAAAGGTTCTTCTCTGGAGGCCGCGTCATGATAACGAGGATGTCCAAGGTCGAGATCGCCGGACCGCGAGGGGCGCTGCAGGACGTGATCACCCTGCTCCAGCGCCTGCAGGTGCTCCAGATCGACTCGGAGGCGGAGCTTCTCAAGAGCGAGAAGATTGGCAGCGAAGGCGAGGCCCCGTTCCTGCACGACGAGCGAGAGCGGACCCTCTTCGAACGGCTCTTTCTGGAAGATCTTCGCCGCAGGATCGATGACCTCTTTCGCTATCTTCCCGCCGTCGATGCGCGCATCAGTTATATTGAGCCGCGTTCCATCCTGCACACCGTCTACTCCACCGTCGAAAAACACCTGAAGAACGCGCGGGCGCTCTACAAGAACAGAGAGGACTCCAGGAAGGAGAAGGAAGAGCAGGACCGGTTCGCCTCCTTCCTCAGCACCCTCTACGAACTGTTCCCGGCGGGGCGGGTGCCGCCGAACTTGGATGCCATCATGCTCACCATCAAGGACCCGGGCTCGGTGGAGTATATCCGGAACAGGCTTGCGGAGCTGACGGAAGGGAAGTTCAACCTCTACACTGTTCCTGCCGGCGGAGGTACGCTGGCCGGCATGATCACCATCGAAAAGGACTCATCCGCGACCGTGAGCGCCGCGCTGAGCCGGGAACAGTTGCCGGAGCTGAAGCTGCCCCCGGACTTCGAGGCTCTGCCCCTGTCCGGCAAGATCGAATATCTCCGGGAACGGTCCAACGAGATTTCCCGGAAGATCGAAGCCATGACGGCAGAGCTCGCCGCTCTCGGCCGCCGGTGGACGCCCATCTACCGACGGGTGCGCGAGTGGATCGGCGAGCGAATCGCGATTCTGACGGCCACGGCGTCGGTCCTGCAGACGCGCATGTGCTTCTTCATTCGCGGATGGATGCCCACGGAAGATGTGGGCAGGCTTCGTGCGCAGCTCGACGCATCTTTTGGCATGGAGGTCGTGCTGGAGGAAAAGCAGGTTCGCGAGGAGGAACTGGAGAAGGCCCCCGTTGTGCTGATGAACTCGCCCTATTTCCGGCCTTTCGAGATCTTCGGCCGTCTGCTGCCGGTGCCGGCCTATTCGTCCTTTGATCCGACGCCCTTCATTGGCATCTTCTTCCCGGTTTTCTTCGGCATGATCCTGGGCGATGCGGGTTACGGCCTCATCCTTGCCGGACTTGCCTGGTTCCTCCGGAGGAAGTACCGGCAGAAACGGGATGTGGCTGATGCGGCGCAGGTCTTCCTTATATCATCGCTCTACGCTGTTCTGTTCGGCGTGCTCTACGGCGAGTTTTTCGGCGACCTGGGGACCACGCTCTTCGGCATGGAACCGCTTTTCGTGGAGCGCAGGACCGCGATCGTGCCCATGCTGGTCTTCGCACTGTCCGCCGGCATTGTGCACATCGTGCTGGGGCTCCTGCTCGGGGCCATAACCGCTTTCCGCAGGCATGTGCGGCGCGAGGCCATCGCCAAGGTGTTGAACATCGTCATCATCCTCTGCATCGTGGCCGTGTTCGCTTCCTTCTTCGGATACTTCCCGAGGCTCCTGTCGCGGCCGCTCATCATGGTGATCCTCATCGCCACGCCGTTCCTGCTGTTCTCCGGAGGGCTGCTGGCGCCGCTCGAGCTTCTTAAGAACATCGGGAACATCATCTCCTACGTTCGGATCATGGCCATCGGCCTCACTTCGGTGCTGCTCGCCTACGTGGCCAACCAGCTTGCAGGCGCGAGCGGCGATGTCGTAATCGGCGTGATGGCCGCGGCGCTGCTCCATCTCCTGAACATCGTTCTGGGCGTATTCTCTCCCACCATCCACGCCCTCCGGCTGCACTACGTCGAGTTCTTCAGCAAGTTCATCGAGTCCGGAGGAAAGAAGTTCGAACCGCTCAGGAACTAGTCGGGTCCCATCTCCTTCATGCGTGGTTCCCCGCACAGTTGTTTCGGAGAACAAGTGCGCTATCAGTCCTGGGACGGCAGATACGGAGCCGGAGCGGGGCGTTTGACAGGAAGGGAAGGGGAGGGAACAGACCGGGACTTCGGCGTCGGAGCGACTTAGCCGCCGGTAGATGCCTTGCGGGTCCGCTTGTGTGGCGAGTTCTTGGTCGTGTTCATGCTGCACCCGCGGCAGGTGAAAACGTCTCGTTCGCTGAAGTGGGTTCTGCGAAGAAAACAGAGTTCGCTGCCGATTCTATCGTCGAAGAGCTTGCAGAAGAATAGGACTTGATCTTCCTTGTTCTTTCCGGCAGGTCCCGGTTGGTGCTGGTCCATGGAATGCATGACAGGGCTCTCCTCTCGAGCTGCCAGCAGAAAGCAATCTCATTATCTGGATTCTGCAAGAAGGGGGCAATCACCGGAGCGGGGTATTTTTAGGGTATGCCTGTGATAGGTGAGCGGAGGAGTACGACTGCAGGGGCGATGCAGGTCACGCCATGTGTCTCCCGGTGCCCGGGCGGCGGAGTGCAGCTCTGAAACACCGGCCGCGGGGCCATGCTATACCGCAGCATCTTCCGGCGCTCTCGGTCTCGACCCTTGCGGCGATGATTGAGGACCAGGCTGTGGGCCGCATTGATATGGAAGCCACGAGCGGTGCAGCGTCCGGGTCGAAGCCCTGCTCATTGCAAAAGACTACCGGCCTTGACGCGCTCCAGGGGAACTCCTTTCCTTTTGCCGGGTGCTGAGGTAGTATGCTTCGCAGCATGGGATGCGGAACCTCACACACCTCGTATTCCCTCGATGCGCTCGCAAGGGAAGTCATCCGTCTCTCGCGGCTCCTGACCCGCGACCGCGACCGCCTGCCTGCCGACTATCTTCGGGATCCAGGGCTCCGAAACGCCTATATCCACTATTATCTCCCAGCAAACATCGCCAAGGTCCATCTTCCGCTCCGAGAGCTTGGACGTCATCCCGGCGGTCTCCTCCGCAGGGAGCGGCTGCGGGTCCTGGACCTCGGGTGCGGGCCTGGCACGTCAATCCTCGGGATGCTGGAGTTCTTCTCGGCGGAGAGGCTGTCCCCTTTTCTGGAGTTCACTGCTCTGGACCAGGTGGCAGCGAACCTTCGCGCAGCCGGGGAGCTATTCCGGGAACGGCAGTCCTCCCTTGCTGCCGGAACATCGCTGGTGACGGTCACCGAACCGGTGACCGGGGCACTGAAGGCGTGCAGGGGACCCTATGACATCATCATCTTCTCGAACGTACTGAACGAGCTTTTTCCCGGCGCGGACGACCGTGTCGCCCGGCGCATCGAATCAGTCGGAGCTGTTCTGGACGGACTGCTTGCCGCCGACGGCGCCTGCATCGTCATCGAGCCCGCGCTTCGCGAGACGGCCCGGGAGATGCTTCTCATGCGCGACGGGATGCTTGCCCGCGGGCTCACGGTCTATTCGCCGTGCCTCACGCAGGAATGCTGCCCGGCGCTCGCGAACCCGAAGGACTGGTGCCACGAAGATATTCCCTGGATCCCCCCGGACCGCGTGCGTGAGCTCGATGCGCTCACCGGACTCCGGAAGGACTCTCTTAAGTTCTCCTATGTCGTGATGCGGAAGGATGGACGTACTCTTGCGGACTGCTGCGGGAACGTTGCCCTCCGGGTGGTGAGCGAACCGCTCCCGTCCAAGGGAAAGACCGAGCTGTACCTCTGCGGAAGGGGCGGCAGGAAGATGACCATGCGTCAGGACAAGGACAGGTCACCGCACAATGCCGCGTTCGATGAACTGAGACGCGGTGCTGTAGCTTCCTTTGAGGGGATGATGTCAGATGAGAAGCGGTATCGCGTAGTACAGGAAACGAGGATCGCGGCCATCTCTCTGCCCGGAGGGAAAACTGCGGCCGGCAGGGAAGGATCGTGAACATCATCCTTTTGTTCCCGGAGGACATCAGTGAGCCGTCGCGGGTCAGGATAACGGGCAGACGGCTGCAGCATGTTCTGTCGGTCCATCGGGCTGGAGTAGGCGACGATCTGTCCGTGGGGCTGGTGAACGGCAGGATGGGGACCGGTAGGATCACGAGCCTTGACGGGACGTCTCTCGCCATGGACGTCCTTCTTGACCGGGACCCGCCGGAGAAGCTTCCGCTCACGGTCCTGCTTGCTTTGCCGCGGCCCAAAGTGCTGCGTCGGCTGCTCTCGAGCCTCGCGGCCCTCGGGGCTCGCCGGATCATCCTCATCAATTCCGCGCGTGTGGAGAAGAGCTACTGGCAGACTCCGTTCCTCGCAGGCGACGCGGTCCGGAAACAGCTTCTGCTGGGGCTCGAGCAGGCGCGCGACACGGTCCTGCCCGATGTTATGGTCCGGAAGCTCTTCAAGCCTTTTGTGGAGGACGAACTGCCGGATCTTTCCCGGGAGACGCTCTGTTTTGCAGCGCATCCCTCGGCGACGGAGGATTGCCCTCGCGGCGCTCATCGTCCCGTTACCCTCGCGGTCGGCCCCGAGGGCGGGTTCGTGGCCTACGAGATCGAGATGCTCAAGGCCTGTGGCTTCCTGCCGGTCAGCATCGGTCCCCGCATCCTGAACGTCGAGACCGCGGTGCCCTCGCTCATCGCTCGCCTGTTCTGACAATAGGAACGGTTTCGAAATTTCGCACTTCTTCGTGCGCTCACATTTCCTCCCTTTTCATCCTTTCTGAGAAGTGCTAACATAAGAACATAAAGAACATCCACGAGTAGTGCGGGCTGGCGTTGCCGCGGTCTGGCTTCAGGGGAGGTTGCAATGGCCGAACGACTGCTCATCGTAGAAGACGAAGACACGCTCTGCGAGTCCCTGCAGAGGGTATTCAGGCGCGACGGCTACGAGGTGGACCGGGCTGACAGCGCCGAATCGGCGTTCAGACTCCTCGAATCCTCTTCCTACGACCTCATCATCACCGACATCGTTCTTCCGGGCATCAGCGGCATCGAACTCCTGACCAAGTACCGAAAGACGAAACCGACACAGAAAGTGATGGTCATCACGGCCTACGCCTCTTTGGCAACGGCTGTGGAGGCCATCAAGGCGGGGGCCTGCGATTTCATCATCAAGCCGCTGATGCATGACGAGATGAAGAATGCGGTCAGAAAGGCCCTCGATTCTCCGGCTCCGGTCCGGCCCCGGTGACGCCATGATCGCGCAAGAAATAGTCACCTTCCTCGCGAAGACTCCCCCGTTCAACAGCATTGACCGTTCCGTCCTGGCTGTTCTGGTGAAGAACATATCCCTGGTGTTCCATCCCCGGGGGGAGGTCATCATCCGCCAGAACGGTCCGGCAGCAGAGCACCTCAACATCATCCGGAGCGGCGCGGTCAGGGTCTTTGTCCGCACGAACGAGGGAGAAGAGGTGCTTGTCGATTCCCGCGCGAGCGGCGAGTTCTTCGGTCTGCGTTCCTTTCTGTTCGGCGACGTGTCCTACGATACGATCGTTGCTGCTGAGGACACGTCGTGCTACCAGCTGAGGAAGGAGGCGGTCCTTGAACTGCTCAGGACGAATGCGGCGTTCTCCGAGGTCTGCCTCCGGACGCTGCTCAAGCGGCTGCTCGACATGACCTATCGGGAGGTTCGCGACCGGACCCTGCTGTATGGCGGCGGAGACAAGCTTCTCTTCACCAATGTCCTGGGTGATCTTGCCACGAAGGATGTGATCACCGCATCGGAGAACATATCCATTCGCGAAGCGGCGAAGGTCATGGCGGACAACGCCATCAGCTCCCTGGTCCTGCTCGACGAACGGGGGATGCCCTCGGGGATGGTGACGGACAAGGACCTGAGGAACAAGGTGGTCTCCCGGGGCAGGGACATCGAGGGGCGCGTGGGCGACATCATGAGCATAACGCTCATCAAATCAGAAGCCGGGGACCATTGTTTCGAGGCCCTGGTCAAGATGATGCGCTACAACATCCACCACCTGCTCGTTGTCGGCAAGGGGGAGCTGAAAGGGATCCTTACCAGCCACGACCTCATGCATCTGCAGGGAACCTCCCCCTTGTCGATCGCCCGCGAGATCGAGAACCAGAGCACGATCGACGGGCTTGCCCCCGTGGCGGCCAAGATCAACAAGATCATCACGATCCTTATCCGGGAAGGCGCGAAAGCAAGCACGATCAC
>JBAIYC010000155.1:0-2009 GCA_037916085.1 Nitrospirota bacterium
GGGGGGGAGCCTCCGGCTCCAGCCGGAGGCTCCACGAATGGTTTGTTGTGAAACAGCCATTTCATTATTTGAGCGGCGAAAACTCCTGAACACGGCTGTTCTCCCGGTCCGCAACGAACAGATCACCTCCGCTGTCCACGCATAGCTGGGCAGGATACCGAAGCGTCCCTTCTTTCCAACCCAGGCTGAAGAAACGCTTGACCGTGCCGTCAGGACGGATGACGACGATGCCGCCTCCGTTCTGATCGCTGATGTACAGCAGGCCGTTCTCGCCCGCAGTGATGTTCGAAGGGAACTTCATATCGTCCTTCAGCTTTTCGGTTGCCGCCGCGAAGACTGCCGGGTCCTTTGCGTTCGAATAGACCACGGCGTTGACGGCATCCAGCAGGAAGACCGTCCCTCTCGCATCCACGGTCAGATCGCTGATGAACCCGTATTCCTTCGGGAGCACGATCTGGCGCTGATATTTACCGTCATCGCCGTAGACCAGCACCCTGCCGCCGGCAACATCGAACAGATAGAGACTGTCCTTGCTGTCGACGCAGATGCCGGCCGGTACGACCATGCCTTCCACCGGCAGGCCGGTTATCTCCAGGTATTGCTGAAACACACCCTCGGCATTCACGCGGGCGACCTTCCGCTGCCGCCCGTCGATGATATAGAAATCTCCCTTCGAGCTCAACGCCAGCCTGATGGGATACATCACCTGGCTGAGCTGGACCTGCTTGCCGCCCCGGGGCTCTCCGTCGACAATCGAATAGAGCAGCATCCTGCCGTTCCCGGTGTCCGCGATCACCAGACGGTCCTTGCTGCAGGCGATCCCCTCGGGCCGCTTCATGCCGACCCCCTGGGAGTCGGCATAGAGGGAACGGGCGAATTTGAATCGGATTTCCTCGGCCCCGCGGGCGTGCAGGGGCAACAGCAGGATGATCATCAGTACAATTAATCGGTTCATGTGATTTTTCATGCGCTCACCTCTGATATTGAATATGACATTGCGTGCAAAGATCCGACACCGTCCCGAAGGGGATCATCCTCTTGAACTCCGTGCCGTGCGCCCGGTGACAGCTCAGGCATTCCACGTTCAGGTTCTTGTTCCTCTTGTCGATGGTCTTTTCGCCTACCGGATGGGTCGAGTGTTTCTGATAGTCGTGGCAACCTCCGCATAATTCGATCGTCGATGCCTGGGTGGTCAGAAACACATTGTCCGAGGCGTGGGGCGTGTGGCACGACATGCACAGGCCGTCCTGGATCGGCTCATGTTTCGTCACCGACCGTTCCTGGCGCTGGATCGTATCCGCATGACAGCTGCCGCATAGTTCGATGGGCGTTTTCTTCAGCAGGCTCTGTTGCGGCGACGCGTGAGGGTTGTGGCAGTTCAGACAGCCGTTTTTGCCGATGACCGCCCAATGGAGCCGGTTCTTGCTGAACATGTCGTTGATCGTATTGTTGTGGCAGCCCCTGCAGAGCTCAAAACCTTTCTTCTTGAGCGCGAGCGGTTTGGCGGAGGTGGTACTTTCATGGCACTGGCCGCACTGCTTGCTTTCGAAGGGCTTATGGGCTGTATTGTAAATGATCCCTCCGTGGTCCGAACCGTGCACATTGTGGCACATCGTGCACTTGCTGTTTCCCACCGGATAGTTCCCGTGCTGCTTGACGAAGATGGGCTTATTCGTATCGTGGCACTGCTTGCAGAGTCCCGGAACCTCGTCGCTCAGCAGCGCGGCGGCCTTGGTGGAAGCGTGGGGATTATGGCAGCTGGTGCACCCTTTCTCCACAGGCGCGTGCTTGAATTTCACTTTCTTGATCTCCTCGCCCTTTTCCTTGTGGCACCCGTAGCAGAGATCGTTGCCCGCCGTGCGCAGGTTGTTCTTGTTGTCCGAACCGTGCGGATCATGACATTGGACGCACTTGCCTTCAAGGGCGACCTTATGGGTGCTGAGCGCATTCGCCGGCATGATCCCGGCATGACAGGTCAGGCAGAGCTTGCTCACGTCCGCAGACAGTTG
>JBAIYC010000156.1:0-2417 GCA_037916085.1 Nitrospirota bacterium
CCGGCAAGCCGACCGCCCGGCTCGACCTGGTGAAGGCGGGCAAGGTCGCGAGGCTCACGGCAGAGGAGTTCCAGGCCGAGCGTGACAAGATGACCCGGATCTGCGCCAACTGCCACGGAGCGTCCTATGCCAAGAAACAGCTCGACGAGGCGGACCTGGTGGTAAAGGACGCGGATAAGATCATGGCCGAGGCGATCCGCGTGGTGCAGGGCCTGTACAAGGACGGCGTGCTCGCGAAGCCGGCCGACTGGACCATGGCGCCTGACCTCCTCCAGTTCTACGAGGCAAAGAGCGGCGTGGAACAGGACCTCTATGTCATGTTCCTCGAATACCGCATGCGCGCGTTCGAGGGAGCCTTCCACATGAACCCCGACTATATGCACTGGTACGGCTGGGCACCCATGAAGGAGACGCTCCAGAAGATCAAGGACGAGGCCGCAAAGCTGCGTGCCGAGAAGCGCACGGCCTCGGCAAAGTAAGCGATATCTCTCCGCGAACAGCAAAGGGGAAGGACCCAAGGGTCCTTCCCCTTCTTTATTTGGATGATGCCTCCTGGCGAGTCCTCTTCCCGTCCAATTGCAGGCCCGCTTACTTCCTGCGGCGACGAGCATCATGCAACGGATGCAACGCGGTCGCCCGGCTCGGACTCCCCCGGGAAAAACACGTCCGTCTTTCTTGTCTTCAATTTGTGCAACTCGTATGACCCCGGTCATATGCGCCAAGAGACCGTTCCTGTATCATGGCCCCCACATTAAAGAACACCATCACATTCTGAGGAGGGAACCATGTTCTGTTATCAGTGCGAGC
This sequence comes from Nitrospirota bacterium, assembly GCA_037916085.1. Classification (GTDB taxonomy): domain Bacteria; phylum Nitrospirota; class UBA9217; order UBA9217; family UBA9217; genus JAKAHZ01. The sequence goes on from JBAIYC010000156.1 coordinate 808, forward strand.
AGGCAGCGAACGGCAAAGGATGCACCAAGATCGGTGTGTGCGGAAAGGACCCGGAGGTCTCGGCACTCCAAGACCTGCTCATCCACGCAATGAAAGGCCTTGCGCTCGTTGCGGTCGAAGGCAGGAGGCACGGCGTCGTGGACGACGAGGTGAACCGCTTCTTGGCCAAGGGACTCTTTTCAACGCTCACGAACGTCGATTTTGATCCTGCGCGGTTCGAGAAGTTCATCAGGAAGTGCGTCCAGCTCCGCGAGGGGCTGAAGAAGAAGGTCGCGGCAGCAGGCGGAAGAACGGATTTCGCACACGGCAGCGCGTCCTTCAACCCGACACCGACCATCGAAGCGTTGGCCAAGCAGGGCCGCGAGGTGCGCGAGCACGTACCTGATGCGATGATCAACCCCGACATCCAGTCGCTCCAGGACATCCTGCTCTTCGGGCTCAAGGGTGTTGCCGCCTACGCCGACCATGCACGGATCCTCGGCAAGACCGACGATCGGGTCTATGCCTTTATGGCCGAGGCCTTGGCCGCCATGACCGGAACCGATATGGGTCTCAATGAGTGGGTGGGGCTTGTTCTCAAGTGCGGCGGAGTGAACCTCCGGACCATGGAGATCCTCGACGCCGGCAACACCGGAACCTACGGCCACCCGGTGCCGACCAAGGTGCCGCTCGGAGCGAAGCGAGGCAAGGCCATTCTCGTCTCGGGCCACGACCTAAAGGACCTCGAGATGATCCTGAAGCAGAGCGAAGGCAAGGGCATCAACGTCTACACCCACGGCGAGATGCTGCCCGCCCACGGCTATCCCGCGCTCAAGAAGTACCCGCATTTCTACGGCCATTACGGCACGGCGTGGCAGAACCAGCACAAAGAGTTCGCGCACTTCCCCGGCGCCATCGTCATGACCACGAACTGCATCCAGAAACCGCTGGCGTCGTATAAGGACAGCCTCTTCACCTGCGGTCTCGTGGGCTGGCCGGGTGTCGCACACATCGCCGATGGCGATTTCACTCCCGTCATCGAGAAGGCTCTTGCCCTTCCCGGCTTCTCCGCAGATGCACCGGGCAAGGAAGTGCTCTCCGGGTTCGCGCGGAACACGGTCCTGGGCGTTGCCGACAAGGTGATCGACGCGGTCAAGGACGGAAAGATCCGCCACTTCTTCCTCGTGGGCGGCTGCGACGGCGCAAGGCCGGGCAGGAATTACTATTCCGATTTCGTCGAGAAAGCGCCGAAGGATACGGTGGTCCTGACCCTGGCCTGCGGAAAGTTCCGCTTCTTCGACAAAAGCCTGGGCGAGATCGGAGGCATCCCGCGGCTCCTGGACATTGGCCAGTGCAATGACGCCTACTCGGCCATCCAGATCGCCCTTGCCCTGTCCAAAGCCTTCAACCTGCCGGTGAACGAGCTGCCGCTCTCCCTCGTCCTCTCCTGGTACGAGCAGAAGGCGGTCGCCATCCTGCTCACCCTGCTTCACCTGGGCATCAAGGACATCCGCCTCGGCCCCACGCTCCCGGCCTTCATCACGCCGAACGTGCTCGATGTGCTGGTGAAAAACTTCGACATCAAGCCCATCGCGGCCACCGCGGAAGAGGACCTCGAAGCCATCCTCGGC
>JBAIYC010000157.1:0-9143 GCA_037916085.1 Nitrospirota bacterium
GCCGCGCTCTCGGCAGGACAAGGAAGTGTTTCTCCCTCCGCTGTCTTCCCCATCGCGCCGTCACTGGACGCCGTGAGCCTTGACCTGTCGTATGAGGCCTTCTGCGGCCTGCCCGGCAAGCCCCATCGCTCCGGCTCCTTCCTGCTCTCCGCCTTCGATCGCTCGCCGCGCTACGTGCCAGAGATGCAGCTCCATGACGGCGACCTGCGACGTCTCTGGCAAGAGCTTGCCGGCTGGTTCCGGGAGAACTGTCGGGACAGGACATACGACGGTCTGCCCTTCGAGCGATACGTCGAGAAACTGCACGACCTTCCACCAGAGATCATCGAGGCCGCAAAGGAACACAAGTGGCTCGCGACCTATATCCCGAAGAGCGAGGACGGGCTTGGCTGGCGCAAGGCGAAATACTATATCCTGAATTCGGCCGCGGGGAGTTTCGGCGACGCGGCAATCTGCCTGCTCATCATGGCAAGCACAAGCATCGGCACGACGCCCATCCTGCTGGGGCTCGAAGAGGAGCTCCCGCGGGTGCGCGAGGAACTGGAACCGCTCGCGCGGGACGAGAAACGGCTCGGAGAGGTCGGATCGCGCATCGGCCGTATCGTCGCATCCTTCAGGAACCCGAACCCCGGCTGGATCCGGAAGGAATACGGTGCGGTGATGAAGCTCGTGGACTCCCGCATCCGCCGCACCCGCGTGGTGAAATACCTTGCCGCCAACTTCCTCCGGGCCTTCTACGGAGCGGGCCTCGCAGGGCAGCGGGGCGACTTCGGCGGATTCATGAAGGGCCTCGAGAAGGCTGCGGAGCTCTTCGGACATCTCATGCCCGATATCCGCTCGGCGCTTGAAGAGCTGCCGCGGCGCGAGCGCTGCCACAGTCTCTATCTCCGCACTCTGGGCCACGGTGGCGTCTCGGCCTTCGCACTGACCGAGCCCACGGCCGGCTCCGACTCCGGCGGCGTCAAGACAACGGCGCAGCTCAAGGCTGCCATGCTTTCGGCCATGCCCGACGGCAGATATGCCTTCTCCCCCACCGGCGAGCCGGACAAGTGCATGCGCTATCTCATCGACGCGGACCGCATCGTCTTCACCGACGCGGGCATGGCCTATCAGACATCCGACGGGAAGGTTGCGCCCATCCGGTACGACCGCATCGATCCCGCGACCGGCCAGGGAGCGCGCTACTACGAGCACGGCGGCACGACCTGCGAGTTCCACGACATCGCGCAGGCGCGCCGGACCGACAAGGGACCGGTGTACGAGTACTACAGTGTGACCGGTTCGAAGATGTGGATCACCAATGGCTCGATCGCGACGCAGTTCAGCCTCTTCGCGCAGACGCCGGAGGGTGTGACGGGATTCATGGTCGACCGCCATGCGGAAGGGCTCAAGGTCGGGGCTGACGAGAAGAAGACCGGCCAGCGCGGCTCTCCGACGAACGAACTGTCCCTGGACGGCGTTCGCGTCCCGCGCGAGGCGGTGATCGGCTACGAAGGCCACGGCCAGGTGAACGCCCTCGAGACGCTGAACGTCGGCCGCTGCGGCCTTGCTGCCGTTGCGGGGGCCCTGGCGCGCAAGGTCATGGACGAAGCGCGCGAGAAGCTCCCGCAGTCAGCGGAACGGGACCTGCTCCTCGGAGAGGCGGCAGCCATCCAGTTCGGGAGCGAATCCCTTGCCTATTACCTGATCGGGCTCTTCGACCGGCCGCACGAGTCGGTCCGCATGGAGTCGGCCATTGCGAAGTACATCTGCTCCGAGGACATCCACGACATCCTCTCCCTGGTCGAGCAGGCCTATGGACCGGAAGGCCAGACCGAGAAGTTCCTGCTCGAAAAGGCGCGCCGTGATGCCCGCATCCTGAACATCTACGAGGGGACGAACGAGGTCCAGCGCTTCCTCATCCTGAAGGACCTCATCGCCATGGCCGCGGAATGGCCTGAGCTGCCGGAGCGGCCAGGCCAGCGGCCCGAAGACGAACGTGCCACGACGCTCGCCCGCTGGAAGAACAGGCTCCGGAAGCATGTGCGGGCTGCTGCTGAGCTTCTCGGCGAAACCGCCTGGGCCGACGCCATGCTCCAGCCCGGGCTTTTCCGTCTCGCCGAGATGGCGGGCGAGGTGCTGCGCCTCGAATGCACCTGGCATCGCATGGAATGGCTTGCCGAACGACGGAACATCCTGGGAGAGTCGTATGCAGGTCCGCTCCTCGTCGCGGGAGAGCGCGCCGCAGCCCGGGCGCTCTGGAGACTCGAACACCTCGAAAGGACGCACGCCCGCGTCTGGGAGAGGACCTCCGCGAACCTGTTCGCCGCGGAGGTGCATGCCGCTGACGCGATACTCGACAGAGCGCTGCAGAACGCCAAAAAAGGAATGCCGTCGATGAGGCCGCTCGCCTCTCCCCTTCGGGTCCTTTGCATCGTCCGTCCGGCCGCCGACATCTCGCCTGAGCCGCTGCTGGACCGCGGCGCGCTTCGCGAACTGCTCTGGCAGGCTGATCCGCTCGACCGCTCCTGCGTTGACGAGGCCCTCCTGCTGAAAGCAGCAGGCCCCGGCACCATCGTCGATGTCCTGCTCGCGGGAAGCGCGGAACGCGAGAACATCCTGAGACATGCCGGCGCAGGAGCGGACGGCCTGTACTGCCTGCACGATGCTGCTCCTGACATGCCTGCGATCGCGGACGCAGTCCGGGATATGGAGCGCACGGGACGCTACGATGTCATTCTCTGCGGAGCGGCAGGCCTGGAAGGACCCTCGGGCCTTGCGCCGTTCCTTGCCGGACGGCTCGGCCGTTCTTTCGCGTCGCTCGAAAGGATCCGGGTCAGGGAGGACGGGACGGGAGTGGAAGGAATAACAACGCCTGCCGTCGTTTCCCTCGCTTCCCCTCTTCCCGCCGTTCCGCGGACCATCGCATCACGGATCGAAGCTGAGGCACGCGAGGTCCTGACAGCGGGCCGGACAGGACCGGTCTCACAGAGACCGCTCCTGTATTCGCGGCCCCGGCAGGTCGCTGCCGCATCACGGACGGTCACCACGGCCGGCGATGCCGCATCGTTTCTCAGGGACTACGCGGCGAAACAGAGAGCGGCAGAGGCTGAAGCCTTCACCGGCGAGATATCCGCGGACGGTCTTCCCGAAGGACCTGCGGCATGGACGGTCCTGGACCCCGCAGGGGGGCAGGCGAATGTCGCGGCCCTTCGGGCAGCAAGAGTCGCATCGGACCTCTTCGGAAGACGGTCGCATGCCCTCGTCGCGGCGCCCCGCACGCTCTGGCCGCGTCTTCTCGGCCTCGCAAAAGCCAACGGCGTCGGGGACGCATGCTGTGTCGATACGCGGGGAGCGCTGTCGCAGGAAGGACGGCTCCACGTGCTGCGCAGGCTGATCGCCTCCTCCGGCAGTCCGATGGTGATGGCCACCCGGGCATGGGACGATGCCGTCGCCCTTGCTTCCGGCCAACATGCGGGGGAGAACATTCCCTTCGCTCTGAACGTCACGGACGTCAGGAGGGACGATGACGGCCATCTCGATATCGTCCTCCCGGCCTATGACGGAAGGCTGCTTCGGCACCAGCGGTTCGGTGGCGGTGCCGCTCTGTTCACCTTCTCCGGCGAGGCCGAGCTGCCCGCGGTCACTGCCGCTGAACGCTTCTCGGCAGCAGCTGTGGAGCTCGGTGTCGGACCATCCATGACGATTCCTCTCCCGCCCCCGGCGGAGCCCACGCTCGGCCAGGCGGAAGTGATCATCGACATCGGCTACGGCATCCGTGACAAGGCGGGCCTGCAGCTTGCGCTGGACCTCAAAAAAAAGCTCGAAAGCCTGGGGCTCGCTCCCCTGCTCGGCGCGACGCGGAAGGTAACGCAGGACCTGAAGCTTCTGCCGCTGGATGCCCAGATCGGGCAGACGGGCGTGCGCGTGAACCCGAAGCTCATCATCGCCCTCGGCATCTCCGGTGCGCCGCAGCACGCGGACTGGATCGGAACGCGCGCCGACGTCCTCTGCTTCAACAAGGACCCCGAAGCTCCGCTCATGAAGCTGAACCAGACACGGCCCGCTCCCCGCATCCACCCCATCCTGGGAGACCTCTTTGTCACCGTGCAGGAGCTGACCGACAGGCTGGGATGAAGTGTCGCAACGCATTCCTTCCGTTGACACCGACTTGAATCGAGTATATAGTGGCAATCAGCACGTCCGTATGCGGACGTCTGCGGCTGTTTCCGTCATGGCATGCCTCGTCCGAGTCCGACGGTCATGCCTCCAGATTGCCACCGCCGGGAGGAAGCGCTGTATGAATCTCAGGGATGTTTCCCTCCGCTGGAAGATCGTCCTTCCCCTCGTCATTTTCGTCTCCGCGGGCATTATCATCAGCGTCTTCGTCACCGCGAAGAATTCGAGAAACATCGTCATGGACGACGTGAGCCACACGGCGCTGCCGGCCTACCGTGACACCGTGCTGAATGCTCTTACCGCCATGATGCTCACGGGCAGCTATCAGGACGCCAAGAGGCAGTTCGTCGATCAGATGAGCCATATCGCGGATGTCCGGATCATCAGGGCCGACATCCTGGACAAGGACTACGGCAGGGGCAGGCCCGACGAGTACGCGCGGGACGATATAGAGAAAGAGGTCATTCAGAAAGGCGCCGAGCGGGTCGTCATTGAAGGCACGCATATGCGAGGCGTCTATCCGTACACCGCGAAATCGGACTTCATGGGGAAGAACTGCCTGGGCAGCTGCCATCGCGTGGACGCAGGAACGGTCCTGGGCGCGATCAGCATAACGATCCCGCTGGACGCGTCACTCGGCAAGATACGGACATTTCGGAACCTCTACGCCGGTCTCGGCCTGCTGGGAGTCTGTTCGGTTGCACTGGCTGTTTCATTCATCGTCGCATCGGCGCTCAAACCGTTCATCGAGCTCAAAAGGAAGGTAGACAACATTGCCGGCGGAGACCTGAGGGGAACGATCGAAGTGGGGTCCGGCGACGAGATCGGTCAGCTGCTTCAGGCAATGAAACACATGATGGAAAGGCTCAATCAGGTGGTCGCCGATGTGAAGGCGGCTGCCGAGAACGTTGCAGCCGGCAGCCAGCAACTCTCCGCAGGCGCCCAGGGGCTTTCCCAGGGGGCGACCGAGCAGGCCGCCTCGGCCGAAGAGGCCTCTGCATCGATCGAAGAAATGAACGCCTCCATAAGCCACAATGCTGATACGTCATCGCAGACGGAGAAGATGGCGGTCTCATCGGCACGCGACGCCGCGGAAAGCGGCAAGGCCGTAGCTGAGACAGTCGGCGTCATGAAGAAGATCGCGGACAAGATATCCATCGTGGAAGAAATCGCCCGACAGACAAATCTCCTTGCGCTGAACGCCGCCATTGAAGCCGCCCGGGTCGGCGAGCACGGAAAAGGGTTTGCCGTTGTAGCAGCGGAGATCAGGAAACTTGCCGAACGAAGCCAGGCCGCAGCAGCTGAAATCACGCAGTTGTCGGCGCTCAGCGTCGATGTTGCCGACCGGGCCGGCCAAATGCTCACCAGGCTCGTACCTGACATCCAGAAGACGGCGAAACTGGTGCAGGAGATCAGCGCGGCGAACAAGGAGCAGGCAGGCGGAACAAGCGAGATCAACAACGCCATCCAAACCTTCAACCAGGTTGTACAGCGAAATGCGGGTGCTGCCGAGGAGATGGCAGCTACTGCGGAAGAGCTGTCTTCTCAGGCAGAGCAGTTGCGGATGTCGATATCGTTCTTCAAGGTGGAGAGCGCGGATACACAGGAACCTTCCCCCGCACGGGTGCCTCCTCGCATCCTTCCTGACGGACGGGACCGTTCACGCTGAACGGCGTTTTCCGTGCGCGACGACGCCCATTTCCCGCTTCACGCTTTCGCGGGTTCCCGGAGCCCCTGCTCCTGCTTGATTGTATCCAGGTCATCGTACGGAGAGGTAGTTAGCGCGGGAACGCCATGACCTTCAGAACGAATGTCGCCCCTCTGAGCAGCGTCAACGTAACGGCTGGATCAACTCCCTTGAAATAGATCGGCTTGTCGATGGAGGGCTTCGACTGCCTGAATGCGGCCGAGCAACCGCGGTTGCACGGTCTGTTTGAGAAAGGGCTCATGACGAAGAGCCCTGAGCACATTGCTTCATGCTCAGGGTTCTTATTGGCATCACTTCCGAATGTCTGCATCACGCAGCCTTTTTCTTCATTCCCTGCAAACTTTCCATCTCCTGATCCTAGGCTACCACGATCCGCTCGATGCCTATGCCGAGGTCCTGGTCCATGATGCTTCCCCTTCTGTCCTGCTGCCGGCGCAGCGCGTCGTTATGGGCGACGGACGGCCGCGAATACTATGCCAGCAAATCCCATTATTGAAGGAACCGGGTGGCGGAAAGGCGCGCCCAACGAGGTCTTAGAGGACCGGTGAGTGGACGGGAGAAAGGATGTTCGGCTGAGCGCTCCTGCGTTCGATCAACTGCCGGATGAGGCCGAAGTCCTTCTGCCGGAGCCCGTCGAGCATGGCACGGGCCTCCTTGTCAGTGATGTCGTCCGGCGAGACAAGGGACAACTCGGGAACGATGAACGAAGGGATGTTGTCGAGATAGGTCGCGAGCTGGTTGTAGAACTCCCGTTCGCACCGCCCGATGTATCCACCGCCGACGAGCACCCGGTCCACCTTCATTGACTGCAGCTGGCGGAAAAGGGTCACCATGGTGTCCGTGGCGAGCGTTCCGCTGCTCGCGCTTTCGGAGAAGATTGAGAACACGGAAGTGCCGCCTTCGGTAAGGGAGTTCAGGTAGAAGGTATAGGAGAGCGGGGCAACGCTCTCGCGCTGGTAGTTCCCAGGGATCACAAGGATGAGCGGATGGCCCGACCGGACGATCTTCCGGATCGATTCTGCCTCGCTGTCGAGCTGAAGCTTCAGGAGGTCGTACTTGGCCTCGCTGTGCAGGTTCCGTTCGCGGCTCCGGAAGAACAGGGAATACCCCGGATGGACCATGATGATGACATCGCGCCCGCCGGCATCACTGGCGGACGGCATCGCCGGCGCGGTGCTCAGGCTGGGGATCCTGAGAGGTTCTTCCGTGGCCGGATATTCCTGAAGAAGGTCGGTGAACCGCTTCTCAAGCGCCGTCGGCGCGCAAGCGAACACGCTGCCGGCGAGAAGCAGGGCAAGAAACAGCGTCCTCCCGGGAACGGCAGGACATGGCTTCCTGCCCGAGCGGGATGCGGCCGCGCATTGCCGAAGGAATGAAGGGATCATGACACCTGGAGAAGGACGATCTGCCGTCGTCTCCGCCCCGCGCCGTTACGCACGGTTGGAGGGACGCCGGGAGATCGTTTCCCACATCTCATCGTCGATCTGGTCGATGTAATCCTTGATCGGGAACTCCCTGCCGCACACCGTGCAGCGCAACGTGACGGTCCGTCAGCCGATCTTGAGGAAGACATCCCTGTCGCAGGACTTGCATTTCATCAAACAAACACCTTACGGAAGAGGGTCGTCTTGGCCGATCCGGGCTGCCATCGGCTATTCCGCGGCAACAGCCCCCTACTCAACGATATCGAGCTTGATCGACAGTTCCCGGAGCTGGTCCGGCGTGACGCGGGAGGGCGCCTCAGTCATCAGGCAGATCGCCTTCTGCGTCTTCGGGAAAGCGATCACGTCGCGGATGGACGTGCTTCCCGTCAGAATCGCCGTCAGGCGGTCGAGCCCGAAAGCGAGCCCCCCGTGGGGCGGCGCGCCGTACTCGAGGGCCTCGAGCAGGAAACCGAACTTCTTCCGCGCATCCTCTTCGGCGATGTTGAGAAGTCCGAACATCCGGGACTGCACTTCCGAGCGGTGGATGCGGATGCTTCCGCCGCCGATCTCCGAGCCGTTCAGCACGATGTCATAGGCCTTGGCCCGCACCCTGCCCGGATCCTTCTCCATAAGCGTCAGGTCCTCGTCGAAGGGAGCGGTGAAGGGATGGTGCATGGCGTCCCAGCGCTTCTCTTCCTCGTTCCACTCCACCAGCGGGAAATCCGTGACCCAGAGGAAATTGAGCTTCTTCTCGTCGATGAGCCCGAGCCGCTTGCCGATGAGCAGCCGCAGATAGCCCAGCGTCTCTGCGACGACCCTGGGACTGTCGGCGATGAACAGCATGAGGTCACCGGGCTTCGCACCGAGCCGCGTGGCGATCTCCGCTACTTGTCCGTCCTTGAAGAACTTGGCGATCGGCGATTCGAAGCCGCTCTCGGTCACCTTGATCCAGGCCAGCCCTTTCGCGCCGAAGACCTTGGCCTCGCTCGTGAGGTCGTCCACTTCCTTGCGGGAAAGTCCGGACATCCTGGGGGCCGCGAAACCCCTGACCTGCCCGCCCAGTTCGATGGCCTGGACGAAGACCTTGAAGTCCGACGCCTTCGCGATGTCCGAGACGTCCTTCAGCTCCAGGCCGAAGCGGGTGTCGGGCTTGTCGGAGCCGTAGCGGTCCATTGCCTCACGGTACGTGAGCCGCGGGAACGGGAGCGTCACATCGACGCCCTTCACGTCCTTCACCACCGAGGCAAGCAGCTGCTCCATGAGCCCGATGATCTCCTCCTGGTCGATGAAGGACATCTCGAGGTCGATCTGCGTGAACTCGGGCTGGCGGTCCGCCCGAAGGTCCTCGTCACGGAAGCACTTCACGATCTGATAGTAGCGCTCGAAGCCGGCCACCATCAGGATCTGCTTGAAGAGCTGGGGCGACTGGGGAAGCGCGAAGAACATCCCGGGGTTCACCCTGCTGGGAACGAGATAGTCCCGCGCACCCTCGGGCGTGCTCTTGGTGAGGAAGGGCGTCTCGACGTCCACGAAGCCGTGGCCGTCCAGGAACTGCCGCACCGTCCGGGTTATCGCATGGCGCGTCATCAGCACCTTCTGGATCCCCGGCCTCCGGAGGTCGAGGTAGCGGTATTTCAGGCGCAGGTTCTCGGCAACGTCGGTGTCGTCCTCGATCATGAAGGGCGGGGTCTTCGCCTCGGAGAGGACCACGGCCTCCGTCACCATGACCTCGATCTCGCCGGTCGGAAGCTTCAGGTTCGCCGTGTTCTCCGGACGCGGCGAGACCTTGCCGGTCACGGCGAGCACGTACTCACTGCGGGAGTCTCCGGCGATGCGGTGCGCCTCGGCGGCGA
>JBAIYC010000158.1:0-4449 GCA_037916085.1 Nitrospirota bacterium
CGGAAGATCTCCTTCGCGGCCTCGCAGTAGACCCGGAGCTGGGGGCGATAGTGGTCGATCCAGCCCTGCAGGGATTCGTCGCTGTCGATCGTGAGCGCCTTGTAGTCGATGACGAATCCCCGGCCGTCGTCATGGACCACGACGCGGTCAATGATGCCGCTCACGAGGTCGTTCCCCCGCCGGAGCAGGAAGGGGAGTTCGGAGCGCGACGCCGGCCGGCGGTGGAATATCCAGGCAAGCTCATCCGTTCCTGTGACCCTCTGGAGGACCGCATCCACGTCGGCGAGGAAGGTGGCGCGGCTCTCCTCGTCCAGCGCCGCCACTTCCGGGAACTCGGCAGCAGCCCTTGCGGCATCAAGGCTGCCGCTCTTCGTATATTCCTCCAGGCACCGGTGGAGCACGCTTCCGCGCGTGAGCGGCGAGACCGGCGCCGCGCCGCTTCCGGGAGGGGCGGCCTGTTCGGCGGCCCCTTCCCGGTCCCGGGCGAGGAGGTCCGTGGCGCGCTGCCACGACGGCGACTTGGGGCCCGCGACCGGCGACAGGTTCGCCAGCACCTGCGCAAGATCGGCCGTCCGGGGCCCCCCCTTCGGCGTTCCCGGTCCATGACCGGCCGTCCGGCGGAGCGGCTGTCCCGCCCATGCCGGATAGGAAAAGTCAGTGAGCCGATCAGGGGCCTTCTCCGGCGCCTGGAGCGGAAGGGCAGCGTGAAGGAGCGCGAGCCAGGAGTTCTCTTTCACCGCCGATGTCCCTCCGTTCAGCTCTCCGATCATGACGAGGTGGTCCCGCGCGCGGGTCATGGCGACGTACAGAAGCCGCTGGTGTTCGCGAAGGAGCTCCTGCTGTTCCCGCTCCCACATCTCGACATAGACGGGGTTCCCGGCATCCCTGACCGTCATGCGGATGGCGCCGTCCCCTTCGATGATCGCTGGCGGCTTCGTGGTGAGCGAACGAGGCTGCCGGTTCATGCCCGGCAGGAACACGGTGGGGAACTCCAGGCCTTTTGCCTTGTGCACGGTCATGATGCTGACCGCTCCCCGGACGCCCGGGAGGTTCATGTCGGCCGTCGCCTCGCGCTGCTCCGCTTCCCGGATATTCCTCACCCAGTCGACGAAATCCTCAAGCGTCGTATAGCCGCGGCGGTCGAACTCACGAGCCGTGTCCAGGAGCTTGTCGAGGTTGAAGACCGCCTGCGGATTGCGGCGGCCGAAGCGCAGATAGGCTCCCGTGTCCCTGATGATGCGGTGAACGAGACCGCCGAGCTGTTCGGTGTTCGCGTAGTGTCTCCATCCGTCCAGAAGCGACCCCGCTTCGGGATGGTCCCGCACCAGTGCTTCGACCGCATTCTCCCCTCCGCGCAGGACGGCATAGAGGTCGCGGTCTGCCAGACCGAAGAGCGGCGACCTGAGCGCGGCAGCGAGCGAGAGCTGGTCGTCGCTGTTCCGGAGGAAGAAGAGGATGTTCAGAACGGACTGGACCTCGTTCTGCTCGTAGAAGCCGATGCCGCCGACGACGCGGAAGGGGACCCCCTCCTTCTGGAGCGCGGCTTCGTAGTCCTTGAGCCGGGTACGCGAATGGATCAGGACCGCGCAGTCCTCGTACCCGGCGGGCCGCTCCGTCCCGACACCGCCGTCGCGGGCATAGATGGTATTGCCGCCCTCAACGAAGGACCGGATCTCGCGGGCGAGGACCTCCGCTTCCCCTGCGTCGTTCTCGTCCGGCAGGTATTCGATCAGCCGTACGCTGCCCCTGTGCCCCTGCCGTTCGACTGATGAACGCTCATACGCGGCTCCCCAGAGCGACGAGAATACCTGGTTCACCGCCCCGACCACTTCCGGTGTGGAACGGTAGTTCCTGTCCAGCGTCCTGATCTCCCTTGCCCCGGCGGGAAGGTTCGTTTCCATCCTGCTCCGTACAATGTCGATGAGACGGTAATTCGCTTCGCGGAAGCGGTAGATCGACTGCTTCGCGTCGCCCACGACGAAGAGCGTCGGCTCCATGGGCTTGAACGCGCCCTGTCCGGCGAAGATCTCCTCGGTCAGCTTGCTCAGGATGGACCACTGGATGTCGCTGGTGTCCTGGAACTCGTCGACGAGGAAATGCAGGACCTTCCGGTCGAGCCGGTAGAGAATGTCCGGGGACGCTTCGCTCCGGAGCAGGCGGTAGGCGAAGATCTCCAGGTCATCGAAGTCCAGGAGCCCTTCGCGCAGTTTCGCTTGCTCGTAGCGGTCGTCGGCCCGCTGGAACAGCCTGAGCATGGTCAAGGTCTCGCTTCCCGCACGGACGCGGGCCGCGAGGTCGCGGTGGCGGGCAAGGAGCTCCTGGATGCCGAAGAATGCATCCTCGTACTCCCCACGGTTCCTACCGGCGAAATCCTTCTTCGGGATGGCGGGCCGCTTTGCAGGCGCTCCTTCCCTGGTGAAATAGAGGGAGAGAAGCTCGTCGGACGGAGCAGCCGCCCCGCCAGCGAGCAGCAGATGTTCCGCGCCTCTGCACGCATCATAGCGGTCCGCCGGCTGGGACGCGAGGATCCGCTCCATCTGCAGGAACCGCGTCCTCCAGTCAGCGTCCGAGACGAGCGCTGCAAGCTCGGACCCAACGCGCTCCATCTCCGAGCCTGCGGCGACGGCATGAAGGAGACCTTCGGGGCCTCCTGCGTCGATCTCCATCCTCTTGATCCTGCTCCGGATGGAGAGAAGATACTCCACTGCCTCGATGAGAGCGTCGGTGGACCTTCCGAGAAGCGGGCAAAGGGCGGCGGGGTCGCTGCGGTCCGCCTCTTCGAGCGCGTCTTCGACGGCCATCCGGACCAGCGCAGCCTTGTCCCGGTCGTCGAGCACGCCGAAGTCGGGCGGAAGGCCCGCCTCGAGGGGATACCGCTTCAGCAGGTTCATGCAGAAGGAATGGATGGTCGAGATGCGGAGGTCCTGGCTGCCGCGGATGATCTTCTTCAGCATCGTCTCCCGCGAGTCGCGCAGGGCGCCCATGACGCGCTCCTTGATCTCGGCGGCCGCCTTCTCCGTGAACGTGATCGCCACGGCCTGGTCCAGCGCGAGACCGCCCCTGTCCAGCGCCTCGAGGAGCGTTAGGTACCGGTCCTTCAGCGCGCGCGTCTTCCCCGAGCCCGCGGAGGCCGAAAGGTGGACGGAACGGGAAGTGTTGGGAATGTTCGTCATGGTTCACTATCTGTCGGGGGCTCCGTGCCGCACATCGCTTCGTTCGGGCAATACCGGCACCGGTTCTCGTCCCGCGGCTCCATGGGAAATTCAGCGCGGAGGATGCCTTCGACGGCCTTGCGGGCCTTCTCCATGCCTGCCGTCAGGACCTGTGCAAACTCGTCGGCCGACTTCGCGCTCGACAGCGGCTTGGTCGCCTGCTGCTCGCCGAGCGCGTCCTTTTCATACAGAACGACATCGCGCGTGAGACGGCCGACCTTGCCGGCAAGGTCATAATAGGCCAGGCCCACGGCGCGCCCGAGCTTTGGTCCGGGTCCGGCAAGCGATTGCGCCATGACCGCGTAGACGGGAAGCTGGAAGATCTCCTGGTCCACGCCCTTCTTCGGCTGGGGATACTTTCCCGTCTTGTAGTCCACGACGACGAAGTTCCCGTCCCGGTCCACGTCGATGCGGTCGATCTTGGCATGGAGCTCGACCGCGGTCCCGTCGGAGAGCGGGAGGGCGAACCCTTCGATCTTCTGCTCCAGGTATGCGGGCCGCATCCCCTGTTTCCAGAACGCCATCTCGGCGTCGAGGAACCGTTCGGCCATGACCGTGACGAACAGGTCCTTCTCGCGCCGGTTCCGGAAGGTGTCGGCATCAGAGCCAAAGGCGGCAGCGGCGAGCTGCCGGAGGAGCCCGGCCGCCTCGTTCCTGTTCTCGCCGGTGATCGGCCGGTCCCAGGACAGGTAGAAGTCCCGCAGGATGTCGTGGACCTTGCTCCCGCGGTCAAGGGGCGAGATGTCCTCGGTCACCTCTTCGAGCGGAGCGATCCTCAGGACGTTCGCCACATAATAGTCATAGGGGCAGCGGAGGTAAGCGTCCAGTTCCGTCACCCGGAACACGCGCTTTGCCTCGGGAGCGGGAAGACCGACGCTTTTCGCCGGACGGTATCCCAACGCAGCGCGAATGCCCGCCATTCCCGGGAGCTCAGCACCAAGCAGTCTGTCAAGCCCCTGCACGTCAGCTGCAAGGGCAAGGGCCTTCGCGAGCTCGGGCACACTGCGGCAGTCCTCGATCCGGAAGCTGAACTGGACCGCGCTCGTATCCCCGGCGGTCCTGTCCTTGTTGAGCAGGCCTGCCAACCGGAGCGGCGCAAGCTCCTCGAGGAAGGGCGAGGGGACCACGGGTTTGTCGCCGATGTTCTCCGGCCGGGTGAGCACGACCTTCGGCGCCGACTGAAGAAGACGGTAGAAGTGGAAGGACGTCGTTATGCGCGCGTGTTCCAGCGTGCGGA
>JBAIYC010000159.1:0-1666 GCA_037916085.1 Nitrospirota bacterium
TTCTCACCTCATCCGTCCGAACTGCCGGACGGCGCCCACCACATCAAAAAGTTGATTGTGATATATCAAAATCGTTCCGGTGTGTCAAGAAAAAACCTCCCTGAGGCTCATTTTTTTTCGCGAGCGCGTCGTCGCCTCCTGAGTGCGCCTCACGGAGATGCCGCGAAGCGCCGCGGGACCTCATCGGGCCCCTCCGATGGACCCGCTGCCTGACCCGTGGTCGTCCAAAAAGTGCTTTACAACCCCCGACGGGAGATATATATTGCCCTCTCGCCGGTCGGAAGAGCGCTCGTTGGTCACTTCACCGCTCTCGTTCCACTTCCGTCGGGCTCATTTTCGATCTCTGGGGGAGGATTCCGGCATGTCAGAGGAAAAGAACTTCGTAACGATCGCGGGAGTGCTCGTCAATCCCGAGGTCTTCACCCGTCCCTACAGCTGCGACGTAGAGAAGTACGGCTGCAAGTCCATGTGCTGCTACCGCTCCTGCATCGTCCCGCCGCAGGAGGCGGAACGGATCGAGAAGCATCTGGACGGGATCGTGGCCTACCTGTCCCCTGAGAACCGGGAAGCCGTCAAAAAGAACGGGGGGATCCTGGGTGTATGCAAGAAACAGTGCCCCACGGGCTGCGTGATCCATGAGGACGAGGCCAGGGCCATACGACGGGCTTTCGGGGGCCAGGATTTCCGGTGTGTGCTTCTCTTCAACAACGACTGCGCCCTCATCTACACCAACAAGGAAGGCCTCCGGTACTGCTCGGTCCATAGCTATGCCATGGAGAAAGGCATGGTCTGGGAGGAGTTCAAGTTCGCCGACTGCGTCCAGTACCCCCTCTCATTCTATACGACCGAGGACGGGAAGAAGGTCATGTCCATCCAGGACACGCCCTACCTGAACCATATTCCCTGCATGAAGGAACCGGCGGGCGAGCCCATGTACCGGAGCCTCAAGAAGACGATCGAGACCTTCCTCGGCAAAAGCTTCTACACGGAACTTGCCGCTTACGCCGAGAAGTCGCACAAAAAGTAACAGTCTCCCGCGAGCGGAACCGGCGAAGGGTATTTTGCCTGTCACGCCATTATGGTATAATCCTCCGGTCATGAACACGCTCTTCGTCAGCTTCCTGGTCGCTATCGGCGGCGCCATAGGGCTCGTGACACTGAGCAGGGTATTCGACCTCGAGACGTACACCACCCGCATATTCCCCCTCATCCCCATCCTCTACGCCATCGTATACGAGGCGCTGGAGAAGAAGAAGTCCGGCAAGACCAGGTCCATCCCCCCCGCGCAAGCCAGGGAAGAGATGAAGGCCGCGGCGGTCACGCTCTTCCAGAACATCACCTTCGAACGGATCGTCCTTGATGTGGGGATAAGCCTGCTGATCAAGTTCACCCTGGAGATCATGCTGACCGCTGTGTACCTCTCCGCCGGGCACCTTACCTTTGCCGGGGTCTACGGGTCGTTCAATATCGAGACCGTCGGTAGATTCCTGCGTGGAGACCATCCCTGGCTTGCCGGGGGAGAAGGCGTGCTGGTCCTGGCCCTCATTGCGTTCATTACCAGCCTCGGAACCGGCTACTGGATCGGCTCCACCACCAAGGCCCAGCCCATCCTGGAAGGGGTCATTGCGGGAGCGGTCGTCACCGTTCTCACCACGATGACCAACCT
>JBAIYC010000160.1:0-2278 GCA_037916085.1 Nitrospirota bacterium
GCTCGCCCAGCTCGAGGTCTGCGCCTGTCCGGGCGCCGGTTCATGCCAGGGCATGTATACGGCCAACACCATGGCGTGCGTAACCGAATCCATCGGGATGAGCCTCTCTGGTTGCGCCACCGCTCTCGCGGTCTCCGGACAGAAGCGCCGGATCGCGTTCGAAAGCGGACGACGGGTTGTAGGTCTCGTCAAGGAGGGGCTTACGCCCAGAAAGATCATGACGAAGAACGCCTTCGAGAACGCCATCCGCATTGACATGGCGCTCGGAGGGTCGACGAACACGACGCTTCACATCCCGGCGATCGCCCACGAGGCGGGTATTGAGCTGCCGATCGATTTGTTTGACAAGATCAGCAGGACCACGCCGCATATCTGCAACATGCTGCCCGGCGGTCAGCATTATCTCGAGGACCTCGATGCTGCTGGTGGTATCCCTGGGGTGCTGTTCCGGTTCAAAGATACGCTCAAGGACTCGCCTACGGTGAGCGGCAAATCGATCAGGTTCCTTGCGAAGACCGGGCGCGTTCTCAACAGCGATGTGATCCGTCCTGTCGAGAAGGCCTATCACCGGGAGGGCGGCATTGCTGTGCTGTCCGGCAATCTTGCGCCCTACGGCTCGGTGGTGAAGCAGACGGCGGTGTCCGATAAGATGCAGCGATTCGAAGGCACCGCGATCGTGTTCGATTCTGAAGAGGATGCCATGAAGGCGATTATGGGCGGGAGGATCAAGGCCGGCCATGTCATCGTCATCCGGTATGAAGGTCCAAAGGGCGGTCCGGGCATGCGCGAGATGCTGTCGCCCACGTCCGCCATATCTGGCATGGGGCTTGGCGATTCGGTGGCGCTCCTTACCGATGGCAGGTTCTCGGGCGGGACGCGAGGCCCCTGTCTCGGCCACATTTCACCAGAGGCGGCCGAGGGCGGTCCGATCGCGGCGGTCCGGAACGGTGATAGGATCGTTCTCGATATTCCGAACCGGAAGTTGGAGGTGAGATTGCCAGCGGCGGAGATCAAAAGGCGTCTCGCGAAATGGAAGCCTCGTGAGCCCAAGATCAAAAGCGGCTGGCTGGCCCGGTATGCGAAGGTCGTGACCTCCGCGAACACCGGAGCAGTCGTAAGGGTGTAACAATCCCGAAGGCGGGAAGATGCGAAGTCGGGATGCAGGCGTTTCGATCCCTCTCAACTTCGCTTCGTATTCTTCTACTTTCTTGCCTCACACAAGGTGCCATTATGTCCAACAAACAGATCACCGGCGCGGAGATCCTTCTTGAATCCTTGAAGAAGGAAAAGGTCGATACGATCTTCGCCTATCCCGGCGGCGTGGTGCTCAAGATCTTCGACGTCCTCTTCGAACAGAAGGATATCCGCTACATCCTTCCTCGCCATGAGCAG
Organism: Nitrospirota bacterium; assembly: GCA_037916085.1. Classification (GTDB taxonomy): domain Bacteria; phylum Nitrospirota; class UBA9217; order UBA9217; family UBA9217; genus JAKAHZ01. Next base: position 1,393 of record JBAIYC010000160.1, read on the forward strand.
GGCGCGATCCATATGGCCGACGGTTATGCCCGCTCGACCGGCAGGGTCGGTGTGGCGCTTGTGACGTCGGGACCGGGGGCAACGAACACCGTCACGGGGATCGCCACGGCCTACATGGACTCGATACCGCTGGTCGTATTCACCGGACAGGTTCCGACGGCGCTGATCGGGAACGACGCGTTCCAGGAGGCGGACATCGTCGGCATCACGCGGCCATGCACCAAGTACAACTATCTCGTTAAGGACGTGAACGAACTGGCTCAGACGGTCAAGGAGGCCTTCTATATCGCAGCTACCGGAAGACCGGGTCCCGTTCTGATCGACCTGCCGCGCGATGTGGTGACAGCCAAGGCGGAGTTCCATTATCCCGAGAAGGTGAAGATCCGGAGCTACAACCCGACGGTGACGGGAAATAAATGGCAGATCAAGCAGGCGGCCGAAGCGATCGCCGCGGCCAAGAAGCCGGTGTGCTACATTGGCGGCGGCGTGATCCTTTCAGGCGCAGCAGAACAGATCCGGGAGTTCGCCGAGGTCACGAAGATCCCGGTCACGCACACGCTTATGGGCATTGGAGGGTTTCCGGACACCCATCCGCTCTCGCTGGGGATGCTCGGCATGCACGGGACCTACTACGCCAACATGGCGATTCACAATTCGGACCTCATCGTCGCAGTGGGGGCCCGGTTCGACGACCGGGTGACCGGGAAGGTCGAAGGATTTGCCCCGGAGGCGAAGATCATCCATATCGACGTGGACCCCACCTCAATCCGCAAGAACGTGCGCGTTGACATCCCTGTCGTGGGCGACGGGAAGCACGTGATGGTCGATCTGAACAAGGAAATCCACGCGATCAAAGAGCCGTGGGATGCGATCCGCAAGAGCTGGC
>JBAIYC010000161.1:0-5107 GCA_037916085.1 Nitrospirota bacterium
CCATCCTGATGACCACGGCGGCCATGGTGCTGGGCGTGCTGCCGCTCGTGACCGCGTCGGGCGCGGGCGCGGCCGGGCGGTTCAACATGGGGCTCGTGATCATGACCGGCATCGCGATCGGCACGCTGTTCACGCTCTTCGTGGTGCCGGCGATGTACCTCCTGCTGGCGGCGGAGCACGGGAAGGAACGGGCGACCGAGAAGGCGGCAGCGGGAGCGCCTGAGGCCTGCCCGGGCGGCGTGGAGGAGTGCGCGAGATAGAGGCGAAAGGCGTGGTTTCTCGCAAAGCACGCAAAGGTCGCAAAGAAAGGCCGAAGAGGAGCTTGGGCCAAGGAGAAGAGTAAAGGATGTTGCATCGGGTCTCCTTAGCGTACTTTGCGGGCTCTGCGAGAGATGCAGTTGATTTTGTATTATCTTTTGGAGGTTAACATGAAAAAGCGCAGATTGGGAAGGTCGGGCATATCGGTTGCGCCGCTCGCGCTGGGCGGGAACGTCTTCGGCTGGACCGTCGACGAGCCGGCATCCTTCAAGATACTGGATGCGTTCGTGGAGGCGGGCTTCTCGCTCATCGACACTGCCGACGTCTATTCCCGGTGGGTTCCGGGAAACCGGGGCGGCGAGTCCGAGACCATCATCGGCAACTGGATGAGGCAACGGGGGAACCGAAAGAAGGTGGTGATCGCGACCAAGGTAGGAAGCGAAATGGGCATGGGACGGATCGGCCTCAGCAAGGCGAACATCCTTCGCGCCGTGGAAGATTCGCTCAGGAGGCTCAGGACGGACCATATCGACCTGTACCAGTCGCATCGGGACGACCCGGACGCGCCGATCGAGGAGTCGCTTTCCGCCTATGACCAGCTGATCAGGGAGGGGAAGGTGCGGGCCATCGGCGCTTCGAACTACACGGCGGAACGGCTGCGCCGGTCGGTGGATCTCAGCAAGGAGCGGAAGCTGCCGCGGTACGAGAGCCTGCAGCCGCTCTATAATCTCTACGACCGTGCAGAGTTCGAAAGGACGCTTGCGCCTCTTGTCCGCGAGGAGGGGCTCGGCGTGATCCCCTATTATTCGCTGGCCAGCGGGTTCCTTACGGGCAAGTACCGGTCGGCGTCGGACCTTTCCAAGAGCGTCAGGGGGCAGGGGGTCAGGAAGTATCTGACCGAACGGGGCTTCCGGATCCTGGCGGCCCTTGACCGCGTGGCGGAGCAGTATCGCGCCATGCCTGCGAGCGTCGCTCTTGCGTGGCTCATGGATCAACCCGGCATCGTGGCGCCGATCGCCAGTGCCACGAGCGAGGATCAGGTGAAGACGCTGATAGCGGCGGTGGAACTGAAGCTGGACCGGCAGGCGAGGGAGCTCCTCGACAAGGCGAGCGCAGAGGAGGCTCCGGTCAAGACCGCCGCATAAGACGTAAGGAAGGGGGAAATGCCATGGGCAACAGGATCGTCCTTATCCACGGACTCTGGATGACCCCGAGAAGCTGGGAGTCGTTCCGTACGTTCTACAAGGCGCGCGGGTACCGGGTGCTTGCGCCGCCATGGCCGCGCATGCAGGGCGAGGTGGAAAATATCCGGCGCGACCCGTCGGCCCTTGCCGGGCTGGGGGTCGCCGAGATCGCGGACCACTATGACCGGCTCATCAGGGACCTCCCGGAACCGCCGATCCTCATGGGGCATTCTTTCGGAGGCCTGATCGTGCAGCAACTGCTGGACCGCGGTCTGGGCGCGGCCGGAGTGGCCATCGATCCCGCTCCTCCAAAAGGAGTCTACCGGCTGCCCTTCTCGGCGCTCAAGGCCGCGAGCGCCGTCCTGTCGAACCCGTTCAACTACGGGCGCGTTCCAGCCTTCACGTTCGGGCAGTTCCGCTATGCCTTCGGCAACAACGTGAGCGAGGAGGAGGCGCGCTGGTTCTACGACCGCTATGCCATCCCCGGTCCCGGCCGGCCCCTCTTTCAGGCGGCGACGGCAAATTTGAATCCCCGCGCTGCAACGAAAGTGAACTTCCGCAACAGCAGACGGGCGCCGCTGCTCCTCATCGCGGGCAGCGAGGACCATCAGGTGCCGGCATCGGTGGTGCGGGAGAACTTCAGAAGGTACGTCTGGTCGATGGCGATCACGGAGCTCAGGGAATTTTCCGGCCGCTCGCACCTCATCATGCTCCAGGACGGCTGGCAGGAGGTCGCGGAATATGCTCTCGCCTGGGCAGAGAGTAGAGCTGCATGCGGCGTTCTGCCGGCGGCTGCCTGAGAGCGGAGCGTGAAGCAATCTTTCTGCCACCGCTTGCCTCTTTCGAACAAAAAGGGTATCCTTTCTCTCGCTTCTCGGAAGTCCCCGAGGGAAGGGAGCGGACCAACGGATGATCACGAAGCTGCAATCGATGTTCACGGAGATATTCGGGCTTGGCAAGGCGGCGGCGCTGACCGCCATCGCGGTCGTCGGTCTTGTGCTGGCGCTTGCCATCTACTGGTTCATTCACCTTGCTCCGCCGCGCACCGTCGTCATCACGAGTGGTCCCGAAGGGAGCATCTTCCGGGCGAACGCGGAAAAGTATGCGAAGATCCTGGCCCGGAACGGGATCAAGCTGAAGATACTGACCTCGGAGGGATCGCAGGAGAACCTGAACAGGCTCCTCGATCCCAAGTTCCGGGTTGACGTGGGGTTCGTGCAGGGCGGCCTTGCAGGGGGGCACGACATCGAGGACCTGGTCTCGCTCGGGAGCCTCTATGACGAACCGCTGCTCATCTTCTACCGCGGACCGAAGGAGCTCGAGCTGCTCTCGCAGATGAAGGGGAGACGGCTGGCGATCGGGCCCGAAGGCAGCGGCACCCGGGTGCTCGTTCTGACCCTGCTCAAGGCCGGCGGCATCGAGCCGGGCGGACCCACGACGCTCCTCGATCTGGACGCGGACGACGCGGTGAAGGCACTTCTGGGCGGCAGGATCGATGCTGCCTTCCTGATGGGCGACTCCGCGTCGATCGACAACATCCGCAAGCTTATCCATGCGCCCGGGGTGAGGCTCATGAACGTCGCTCAGGCCGGCGGGTACGGCCGACGGATCACCTATCTGAACAAGATGGACCTTCCCGAAGGTGCCCTCGATCTCGGGAACAACCTGCCGCCCCGCGACATCAACCTGATCGGTCCGACGGTCGAGCTCATCGCGCGCGAGGGGCTTCATCCGGCGCTGTCTGACCTCTTGCTCGAGGCCGCACGCGAGATCCACGGCCGCGCCGGCCTTTTCCGGAGGCAGGACGAGTTCCCCGCACCGATCCAGCACGAGTACCACATCAGCTCCGAGGCCCGGAGCTTTTACCGGTCGGGCAAGGGCTTTCTGTACCGCTACCTTCCCTTCTGGGTGGCAAGCGTCGCGAACCGCTTCCTCGTCGTGTTCCTGCCGACGATCCTCTTCCTGATTCCGGTCCTGCGGTCCATTCCCAAGGTCTACCAGATGCAGGTCCGGCTCGGCATCTACCGCCGGTACCGCGCCCTGCTGACGCTTGAAAGGGACATGACCGGTCAGAAGTTCGAGCCAGAAAAGAAGGAGGAGTTCCTGGAACGGCTCGAGCACATCGAGCGGGCGACCAACAAGATGAAGATACCGGCGTCCTTCGCGGACCGTTTCTACGGCCTCCGCGGACATATCGACCTCGTACGGACCCGTCTGCTGAACACCGAGCCACGCTAACAGGGGACACCGTTCAGTTCGTCATTCCCTCGACAGCGGGAAATTTCCCTTCATCCCCCTCGGGGAGAGGCCTTCTAGTTCTCTGCGGCCGCCACCGGCTGCACCTGCTCGTTATCGGTGATCCCCCAGCCGGGGTTGAGGACCACCTGCACGCCGTCCTCGAGCCCCGAGAGGAGCCGGATGGTCCTGCCGTTGGTATCGCCGACGACAACGGGCTGGAACCGGACCTTGTTTCCGGGCGCGATGGCAGCGACGAATGCCTGCTCGCCTTTCATCAGGAGGGCTTCCGCGGGTATCTCGACCGCCGGTCCGGACGTGAGCGTGATCGAGACGAGCACGAACCCTCCGGCCAAGAACCTGCCCTGCCGGTTGTCCACATCGATCTCGGCCAGGAGCGTCCGGGTCTTGGGGTCCAGCTCCCCGCTGAGCCGGCTGACCGATGCAGCAAGCTTCACTTCGGGTCGGGAGGGATCGGAGATCTCGGCCTTGTTCCCGACGCGGATGAAGACCGCGTCCTTCTGGTCGAGGTAGGCGTAGATGCGCAGCCTGTCGGTCTGGGAAAGCGTCACGAGCGGGAGCGCCGTGGTCTGCGAAGCAGCTGCGCTCTGCACCAGCGCCCCGGGGTCAGCAAAACGGGCCGTCACGGTGCCGGGGAAGGGGGCACGGATGACCTCGTACTCTTTCTGGGTCTTAAGGGCGCGGGCGTTCTCCTCCGCCTGCTGGGCGGCTGCTTCGGCATGGTCGGCGTCCTGCTGGGCCACGAGGTTCTTCTTGAGCAGGGCCCGCTGCCGGTCGGCGTCCCGCCGCTTGTCCTGCGAGTCGACGAGCGCGGATTCATACTGATGATCGAGCTCGGGCGACTCGATGACCGCGAGGACCTGCCCGGCCTCGACCCGGTCTCCCTTGTCGACGCGGATCTCCTTCAGGTATCCGCTCACCTTGGCGTAGAGCGTGACCGATGCATACGGCCTTGCCTCGCCCGTGACCGTCACCCGCCGCTCGCCGGACGACCTCTTCGCCTGGGCGACGCGGACCTGCGGCCCCGCCTCTACCGCGGCATGTCGTTCCTCCGTCTCCCGCACCACGGACGTGCGCTTGCTCCCGAAGAGGGCCAGGAGGAGGAGCAGGGCGAGAACCACCGCGGCGCCGCCGGAGATAAAGAGCCTGCGAGATCCTTTCGACGATGAACCTTCGTTATTCATGGTGGACTCCCTCGTGAAATACGTACAGGGTTTATGGCATTCTCATCCAGCCTTGTACGTCTGAAGCAATAGAGGCGCTCTACGATTTTGCTCTTGTCACCTTTCTTGCGTGCCCAAGAAAGGTGACCCAAAGAAGGGCACCCGACGAAAATTTTTCACCGGCGTGCTCGGTCGTCCTCGGTACATTTCGGAAACTTGCCCTTCGGGCTTCGGACATCCGAAATG
>JBAIYC010000162.1:0-8066 GCA_037916085.1 Nitrospirota bacterium
GGCACCGTAACATTTAAAGACGGAGCGACCACCATAGGCTCCGTCGCTTTGTCAGGCAACACAGCCGTCTTTACCACAAGCACCCTCAGCATCGGAGGAAGCCCGCACTCGGTGACGGCCACGTACAACGGCGACACGAACTATGCGGTCTCTTCACCGTCAACGCCTGTGTCCGTGACCATTACGCAGGCTTCGACCGTCACAGCGGTATCTTCCAATTCCACGCCGACGGCCTATGGAAATACCGTGATCTTTACCGCTACCGTGACAGGGAATGGCGCGACCGGCATGGTGACGTTCAACGACAACGGATCGCCAATCGGCTCAGGCACGTTGTCGAGCGGCATCGCCACGTTCAGCACGAACACCCTGGGTGTTGGTTCGCACCCGATAACCGCGGTCTATAGCGGGGATACGAACTATGCGACATCAACGTCATCTGTCTTCGCACAAAACATAACTCAGGCCTCCTCAACGACGAATCTTGTTTCCAGCTCCAATCCCGCCTTGTACGGCAGCCCTGTGAGCTTCACTGCCACGGTCATCGGCGCCGGCGCAACCGGGACGATCACCTTCAAGGATGGCGCCAGCACGATCGGTTCCCAGCCGCTTTCCAACGGCACAGCCACGTACACCACAAGCACCCTCACCGTGGCGGGGAGCCCGCACGCGATATCCGCAGTCTACAGTGGAGACACGAACTATGCAGGTTCAACAGGTGGGCCGGTCAACCAGACCATCAACCTGGCTTCGACCACGACAGCCGTCGTATCTAATTCCACGACAACGACCTACGGCAGCCATGTGATCTTCACGGCGACGGTGTCAACCGGCTCGACCGGCACCACGACCGGCACGGTGACGTTCAACGACAACGGGTCGCCGATTGGCTCGGGTACTCTGTCGGGGGGCATCGCTACGTTCAGCACGAACTCCCTGGGCGTCGGTTCGCACCCGATAACGGCATCCTACGTCGGCGATACGAACTTTGCCGGATCAACATCCAGCCCGGCACTCACGGAAACCATCAATCAGGCATCGACGACGGCGATCGTCGCGTCCAATAATAATCCGTCAACGTACGGACAGGCCGTAAGCTTTACGGCCACGGTCACCAGCCTGGGCGGCACTCCCACCGGATCGGTGACGTTTAATGACGGTGTGACGTCCATCGGCTCCGGGGTTCTGTCGAGCGGCACAGCTACGCTGATCATCAGCACCCTCAATGTCGCGGGGAGTCCGCACTCGATAACAGCCGTCTACGGCGGGGATACGAACTTCTCGATTGCAACATCAGTCGCCATCAGCCAGACGGTTAACAAGGCTTCGGCAACAGCGAGTCTCTCGTCCAGCGCAACGACAACGACCTACGGCAGCCCCGTGACCTTCACAGCCACGGTCACCAGCGGAGCAACAGGGACGGTATCATTCAGAGACGGAGTGTCGGAAATAGGCACCGGCATGCTGTCAAACGGCACGGCGGTCTTTACCACGAGCACCCTTGCCGCAGGAATCCCGCATACCATCACGGCTGTGTACAACGGAGACTCGAACTATAATGCATCGAGTCAGTCATCGTCCAGCATAGTGACGATTACAAGGGCCTCAACACTGACAGGTCTTACGTCCGACATGCAGATATCCGCAGTCAACAATCCCGTGACATTCATGGCAACGGTTGCCAGCACGGGCGGAGTGCCTACGGGCACCGTGCAGTTCTTTGACAACGGGAACAACCTGGGGCAGGCAACCCTCGTCAGCGGAACGGCCACCCTGGCTATACCCCTGAACACCCTGGGAACTCACAACATAACAGCGACATACAATGGAGATGCGAATTTCAACGTATCATCGACGTCGACGCCTCTCGTGCAAACCGTGGTTCTCTCCACGACTACGACGACCATAGCCCTGAACGGAGGCACGGGCTCATCAATCTACGGAACGCTCCTGACCTTTTCCTCAACGGTTACGGGCTCGATCGGCACGCCCAGCGGTACGGTGACGTTCAGGGACGGCGCGACGATCATCGGCACGAGCTCACTGAGCAGCGGCATCGCCACGTTCAGCACGGGCACCCTGGGCGCCGGTCCGCACGCGATAACGGCGACCTATACCGGCGACGCAAACTACGGCGGATCGACTTCCCCGGCGCTGACACACCAGGTGGACAAAGTGAACCAGACGATCACGTTCGTCCTCTCGCAGCCGACAAAGACCTATGGTGATGCGCCTTTCAGTCTCAGCGCCACGGTGACCAGCCCCACTATAGCAAGTGGGCTTACCGTAACCTTCAGCAGCTCCAATACAAATGTCGCTACCATCAACGGTAACATGGTGACGATCGTGGGCACCGGATCGACGACAATCACGGCCCATCAGGCAGGCGACAGCAACTACAATGCCGCGGCCGACGTATCACAGGCCCTGACGGTGAACAAGGCGAACCAGACAATCACCTTCGGCGCGCCGGCGACAAAGACCTACGGGGACGCTGACTTCGCCCTCGGGGCGTCGGCAAGCTCGGGCCTGACTGTCGCGTACGGCAATTCCAACCCCGCTGTCGCGACGGTCACGAATGACATCGTCCATATCGTGAGCGCCGGCACAACGACGATAACTGTCTCCCAGACCGGTGACAACAACTATAACGCCGCAACTTCCGTAATACAGACCCTGACGGTGAACAAGGCGAACCAGACGATCACCTTCAACGCGCCGGCGGCAAAGACTTACGGGGACGCTGACTTCGCCCTCGGTGCCTCGGCAAGCTCGGGTCTGACAGTTGCGTACGGCAATTCCAACCCTGCTGTCGCGACGATCACGAACGGCACGGTCCATATCGTGAGCGCAGGCACAACGACGATAACTGTCTCCCAGGCAGGAGACGGCAACTATAACGCCGCGACTTCCGTAACACAGACGCTGACAGTGAACAAGGCGAACCAGACGATCACCTTCGGCGCGCTGGGTACAAAGCTTTACGGGGACGCCGATTTTGGTCCCGGCGCCACGACAAGTTCAGGCCTTACGATCACCTATGAAAGCTCGAACCCGTCTGTGGCCACGATCGTGAGCGGCAATATTCATCTCGTGGGCTACGGCACTGCAACAATTACCGCGCATCAGGCCGGAGACGGGAACTACAATGCCGCGGCCGATGTACAGCAGACTTTGAATGTCGTGTATGCTGACGGAATATTGACCGTCCACACGGGCGATGTGAATGCTGCCGACGCCCTCAAGGCCTTGAGGATTGCGGCAGGGATCGATACGCCGACAGCAAATGATCTGGCCCACGGCGATGTGGCGCCGGTGGCGAACGGCCAGCGCGTGCCGGACGGGAAGATCGATCTCTCGGATGTGGTGGTGATCCTGAGAAGAGCGGCGGGACTGTCAAGCTGGTAAATATGAAAAATACTGGCAGGGTCACGGAACGGCCGGACGAAAGAATGAATCGGACCGTGATCCTGTCAGAGGATGCTTGTTCCGGATAAAGGAAGCTTTAAAGAAACGAATAGACTCGACTGGAGGAACCTCTGATGAAAAAGAGATTACTGTTAAATCTGATCATGCTTGCTCTCGCACTCGCGATCCTGCCGCACTGCGGCGGAGGCGGCGGAGGCAGTAACGGTCCGAGCGGCCCGACCACGGCAGTTCTCACCCTGTCGACGGCGCTTACACCAACGGGTGTAATGCCGCAAAATACGGTCATCACCGACTATAATGTTACGATAACCCTCCCGGCCGGCGTGACGCTCAAGAGTACGAACACGCCGACAGTTGACAGCAGTGTTTTAGTTGCCAGCGGTGCTGCAGCAGGGTCGGACATCATCGGGACATATACCCCTGCGGCAGGCGGCACTCCGGGCACGGTCGATATTTACGTTGCGAACGGCAGCGGGTTCAGTTATGGTGAATTTTGCAAGCTGACGTGCACTATCGCTGCGGGGTATAATCCATCGGCATCGGATTTCACGGAAACCTCATTCTCAGCAGGCGGCCTTGTCACGAGTCCGTCCCTGTCAACGGTCCCTCTGACCGGGATTCTGACTCTAACGGGAACGTTATAAAATAAAAAGCTGGCTTGTTCCTGAAAAAATACGGTCGTTTTCGCCTTGCCTGGCTGAAACTCTGCGCGACCGACAACGGGGGCTGAATACTATGGACTTGAAAGCGGAAATCAGGAAATACATCATCGACAACTTCCTGTACGGCCAGGATGACAACACCCTTGGCGACGAGGTCTCGTTTCTCGAAAACGGGATCATCGATTCCACGGGCGTGCTCGAACTCGTTTCCTTCGTCCAGGAGACCTACGGGATCAGGGTGCAGGACGACGAGCTTATCCCCAACAATTTCGATTCCCTGAGCAAGCTCGAGGCATTTATCTTGAAAAAACAGGAGAGCAAGGGTCAGGAGCGAGTCGACACCGCGGCAACCGCGGTTTCCCCGAACTGATCGAGACGGCCATGCTGCACGACATTGTAACACAGAGAGCGCGGACACAACCCGATTCGACGGCGGTCATCCAGGGCCGGCGGCGGGTCACCTATGCCGATCTCGAGCGGAACGTATCGAAGATTGCTTCGTTTCTTGCGCGAAACGGCATGCAGAAGGGCGACCGCGTCGGGCTGTTCACGAAAAACTCTCCCGAATATGTCGCCGCCTACATCGGCATCCAGCGTGCCGGCGGGATATCCGTCGATATCAACTTTCAGGATTCGGTGCATGAGGTCAAGACGATCATCAACCACTGCGGAATCTCGATCCTGATCGTAGAGCACAGCTACGCCGCCATCGCAGCAGAAGCCGTGAAGGACACGCCGTCCGTCACGATGATCATCGAAATCGAGAGACAGCCGGGCGGGTCGCCGTCGAAGGCAAAGGTCTCTCCGCGCGTCCGGTACATCACCCTGGGCGACATCCTCGGGCAGGGAGAGGAACGCCGCGCCCCGGCGGCAGCGACCGGAACGGACATCGCGTCGATCGTCTATACGTCCGGCACCACGGGCCGGCCAAAGGGCGTGATGCTGTCCCATGACAACTACCTGGCGAATGCAAAGTCGATCATCGAGTATCTCCATCTCTCCGAACGGGACAAGGTCATGGTCGTGCTGCCCTTCTGCTATTCCTACGGCAAATCGCTGCTCACGACCCACTTGATGGCGGGGGGAACGCTGGTCCTTGAAAACAGCTTCATGTATCCGAATACCGTCTTCGACAAGATGGTGGAAGAGGGCGTCACCGGCTTTGCCGGGGTCCCGTCGACGTTTGCCATCCTGCTGAACCGTTCGAACATCAGGAATTACCGGTTCCCGGAACTCCGGTACGTGACGCAGGCGGGTGGAGCAATGTCGCCGCAGCACGCGCGGGAGCTCTGCGCGGTCCTGCCGGAGACGAAGATCTACATCATGTACGGTCAAACGGAGGCGACAGCCCGGCTGACCTACCTCGAACCGGAGGAGCTGCTGAAGCGGGCCGGTTCCATCGGAAAACCCATCCCGGGCGTGGAGATCGATGTGGTCTGCGAAGGAGGCGTGCAGGCGAATGACGGCCAGGAAGGGGAAATCGTCGCATCCGGGAAAAACATCATGGCAGGCTATTGGAACGACCCTGAACAAACGAACAAGGTCCTGAAGAACGGCAGGCTCTATACCGGGGACCTCGGCAGGAAGGACGGGGACGGGTATCTCTATATCGCGGGCCGCAGGAGTGACATGATAAAGAGCGGGGCCCATCGCATCAGCCCGAAGGAAATAGAGGAAGTGATCCTCGAGATGAACGAGGTGCACGAGGTCAGCGTCGTTGGGATCCCCGATGAGATCCTCGGCGAGGCGATCCGGGCGGTCATCGTGCTGAAAGAAGGGTGCCAGCCCGACGAAAAAAAGGTCCAGCGGCACTGCCAGACCAAGCTTGCTTCGTTCAAGATACCGAAGGAAGTTCTCTTTACCCAGGAGCTGCCGAAAACGAGCTCGGGGAAAATACGGAAATTTCTGCTCAAGGACCGAAGCCTGACGGGCGAAACGGTCCGGTGAACGGAAATCAACGGAGATGAGCATGAAAATCTGTTCCCAGTGCATCCTGCCGGACACATTCCCCGGCATCAGCTTCAACGCCGACGGAGTGTGCAGCCATTGCCAGAAATTCGACGGCAAAAAGACTCGGCTCCAGGAAGAAAAAACGAAGTATAAGCAGAAATTCATGGAGCTGCTGCAGGACGTGAACCAGTCGAACAATCACCGCTCCTACGACGTCCTGATGGCGTACAGCGGCGGCAAAGACTCGACCTACACCATGAGCCTGCTCAGAAACAAGTATAACCTGAGGATCCTGGCCCTGAGCCTCGACAACGGATTCGTGTCCCCCGCAGCTGTCAGGAACATCCAGAAAGTAACCGACAGCCTCGGCGTCGATCATGTTTTTTTCAAGCCGCGGTGGGACCTTTTGAAAAAGATTTTCTCCACGGCGTCGAAGCAGGAACTGTATTCTAAAAAGACGCTGGAGCGGGCAAGCACCATCTGCACGTCCTGCATCGGGCTGGTGAAGTCCCTGTGCCTGAAAACGGCCGTGGAACAGGACATTCCGATGATCGGCTTCGGCTGGTCGCCCGGCCAGGCACCGGTGGAATCGTCGATCATGAAGAACAATCCCGCGCTCGTCAGAATGGCCCAGCAGGCGATCCTGAATCCCCTCCGCGCGGTCGTCGGGGACGACATCGCCGCATATTTTCTCCAGGAACGGCACTACGCCGCGCCGGAACGCTTCCCCTACAACGTTCATCCCATGGCATGGGAGTTCTATAACGAGGAAATGATCCTGAAGGACATCCGGCAGTATGGCTGGACCGCCCCAAAGGACACAGACAGCAATTCGAGCAACTGCCTGCTGAACGCCTATGCGAACGACATTCATGTCAAGCGCTATCAATTCCATCCCTATGTCTGGGAAATAGCCAACATGGTGAGGGAAGGCGTCATGACACGGGAAGAAGGCTATAAAAAAATTTACGAGGAGCAGACCTCCGATCTCATTAAAACAGCGAAGGAAAAACTGAACGCCTGAGCAGGGCGGTTCACTTCAACAGCGGAGAAAAAATATGGGAACGACGGCTCATCTTGAAAAAGCGCCTATCTGTGTCGACCTGGACGGGACCCTCGTGTATACCGACATGCTCCTGGAAACTGCACTGTCGGCGGTCAGAACAAATATCCTCAATGCATTTTTAATCCCTTTCTGGCTGCTGAAGGGAAGGGCATATGCGAAGAAAAAACTTGCGGAAGCAAGTCTGATAGACTCGTCGCAGCTGCCCTACAACAGCGACCTTATCGCTTTTTTACAGAAGGAACGGGAGGCCGGCAGAAAGCTGGTCCTGGTAACTGCCAGTGATAAACAGGCCGCCGTTCCCATTGCAGAACATCTGCATATTTTTGATGACGTCATCGCTTCCGACGGGAAACACAATCTCAAGGGCAAAGTCAAATCATCGAAACTGCTCAACGTGTTTGGAGAAAAAGAGTTCATCTACGCCGGAAATGACGTGTCCGATATTCCTGTCTGGAGAAAGGCACAAAGCGCGATCATGGTGAACACATCCCGCGGCCTGTCGAAGGCGGTCCGCTCCTTTGTTCCGGTTATGCAGGAATTTGCCGGCAAGGGCAATACGCTCAGAGCGCTTGTCAAGGCCCTGCGGCCCTATCAATGGGTCAAAAATATTCTGGTGTTCGTCCCCATTGCCGTTTCGGAGCAGCCTCTGAACCTGGAAGCTTTGATTGCAACCTTTTTGATGTTTGTGGCTTTCTGCCTGAGCGCATCAGGCCTTTATCTTATAAACGATTTAATGGATCTGGAGACCGATCGCGGACATCCCGTTAAAAGACGACGGCCCTTTGCAAGCGGATTATTACCGCTTCGCTATGGATTCGTTGCTCCGGTCATCGTAGCGGCCGCATCGGCGATCGCCCTGTCCATTTCTTTGCGGTGCCTCGTTATTGTTTGGTCGTATATGTTAATTTCCCTGCTCTACTCCACACTCATCAAAACAAAACCGATAATCGATGTGTTTT
>JBAIYC010000163.1:0-6447 GCA_037916085.1 Nitrospirota bacterium
TTCTCCCTGGAGTGGAGCAGGATCCAGCCGCGCGAGGACACCTGGGACGAGAGCGCAATTGCCCACTACCAGGAGGTCGTGGACATCCTCCTGGGCTACGGCATTGAGCCCATGGCGACGCTCCACCACTTCACCCATCCCCGCTGGTTCATCGAGCGCTACCCCTGGCACCGGAACAAGAGCCGCGAGAAGTTCCTGCGCTTCGTCGAGGCGATCGCGTCCACCATCCGCGGGGTCCGCTTCTGGATCACCTTCAACGAGCCCTACGTCATCCTGCTGGGCGGGTATCTCGAGGGCTGCATGCCACCGGGCCTCCGCGACGTGCGCAGCTCTCTCATGGCGCTCCGGAACATCTTCACCTGCCACGGACAGGCCTACGACATCATCCATGCCCATGTCCCAGGAGCCCGGGTCAGCGTGGCGCACAACATGTCTGCCTTCTCCCCCTGGAAGCGCTGGAACCCCCTCGACCGGATGCTGACCAGGACGGCCAAGTACTTCTACAACCACTCTATCATCGACGCCTTCCGCACCGGCGTCTTCGTGGTCAAGTTCCCCTTCTCCCGTCCCTTCGAGATCGAGGTCCCGATCAAGGACAAGCTGGACTTCTTCGGCGTGAACTACTACACGCGGATCCACCTGCGCTTCAATCCCTTCAAGAAGATGGGCGTCGAGCTCCGGCACCTTGACCTCGAAGGACGCGGGCTCACGAACCTGGGCTGGGAGGTCCATCCGCGGGGTCTGGAGAAGGTCCTGCGCTACGCGTCCCGGCTCAAGGTGCCGCTCATCGTGACCGAGAACGGCATCGCCACGCACGACACGCAGAAGAAGACCGAATATCTCAAGCGCCACGTGGACGTGCTTGAGAGCTGCCTCCGGCAGGGCTACGACGTGCGCGGCTACTACTACTGGACGCTCATCGATAACTACGAGTGGCTTCACGGCCTGGATGCCCGTTTTGGCCTCTACCGCGTCGACTTCCAGACCTTGCGTCGCATCCCGACCCCTGCCGCGACCTACTATTCCTACCTCATCGAAAGCCGCTCCGGAGTGTAACGCCTTCTTCACCGTTCCGTTACGCTCCCGTAACAATCCGCCTGTAGAGTGCCGGTATGAACAACATATCAACATGCGATCGGACGGAGGAACGGGAGACGGCGCCTGCGTCCGCGGAAACTTCTCCAGGCTGCACGCTGATCATCATGGTCGAGAGCGGCGTGGTGACCGACATCCTTCCCACGGGCCCCCTGGAAGCCGTCGTCGTCGACCTCGACATGCTCGAGAATGAGGACACCTTCGAGCAGCGCATGCGGAAGTCCGTCCTTCCGATGAACCCAGAGGGACGGATCACCATCGAGGCTATGCCGTCGTTCATCACGTCCATCGTGCGGGAATACCGTCGGCCCGGCCGGCGGCGGACAACGGACAAGTCCGAAGGGACCGACCCGGCGTGAACATGCCGACAACGAAAGCGAGGAATCATCCATGAATATCCTCTTCTGGGTCTGTACCGGTCTCACGGCTGCGGGACTCACGATCTTCCTGCTCCAGATCATTGCGGTCCGGAAGATGCTTACGCCGCCTCAGGAAGAACCCTCCTGCGGTGCGAACTTCCCTCCCATCTCGGTCCTGAAGCCGCTCAAAGGAATCGACGACAACCTCTACGACAATCTCGACAGCTTCTGCCGCCAGTCCTACCCCGCCTATGAGGTGATCTTTTCGCTGCAGGACCACAACGACCCGGCCTACAAGCTCGCGTGCAAGATCAAGGAAAAATACCCCGACCGGGAGATCAGGATCGTCATTGAGCCGTACACTCGCGGCATGAACCCCAAAGTGAACAACCTGATTCCCGCGTACCAGGCGAGCCGCTACGACATCATCCTGATCAGCGACAGCAACGTTCTTGTCGGGCCGGATTACCTCCGGTCGATCGGCAGGCACCTGTCCGACCCTTCCGTCGGCCTCGTGACCAATCTCATCCGCGGGACCGGCGCGCGGACGCTGGGTTCGCTCTTCGAGAACCTCCACCTGAACTCCTTCATCGTCGGGAGCGTCTGTTTCCTCGACCGTTACCTCAGGATGCCCTGCGTCATCGGCAAGTCCATGCTCATGCGCAAGAAGGACCTCGAGGCGATCGGCGGCCTCGAGTCGGTCAAGAACGTGCTTGCCGAGGACTTCATCATCGGCCGGGAGGTGCACCGCTCCGGCAAGCGCGTCGTCGTGTCCGGCTACCTGATCAACAACGTGAACCAGTACTGGGGGCTTTCGCGCTTCCTGAACCGACACACACGCTGGGCGAAGCTCCGCTGGAAGATCGGCGGCGCCCGCTACGTCTCGGAGATCCTGACGAACGCCGTCTTCATCTCCTGCCTCCCGTTGCTGGTTGCCGGTCCCTCCACGGCGACCGTGGCCCTCGCGTGTGCAGCCGCCTCCGTCAAAGCGGCCGGCGACCGCCACCTCGGGATCCGAACGGGCACCGTCATGCGCGCACCTGCCTATCTGCTGGCCCCGCTCAAAGACATCCTGATAGGCCTCCTCTGGTTCGTTCCGCTCCTTTCCGACAGGGTGGCATGGCGCGGCAACCGCTACCGGATCGACCGGGATTCTCGACTCGCGCCAGCGCCGGAGAACGGCCTCTGGTCGCTGCCGTACCGCATTGCCGATGCCATCCGGGAACGTTCCGTATGATCCGGACGCGCGCTATATGGATGACCTGAAAGGACGGCTTTCTACGCATGCCCCAGATCGACGGTTCCTCTGACATCTTCAAGCTCGACAATCCCTTCGCCGACCCGTTCCGCAAGAGGCTCTTTTCCATGCTGGAGTGGCCGGCCGAACGCCTGATGCTGTTCCATCACTTGAACCGCGCATACCGCGACGTGACGTCCCTCGGCGACCGGCGCCCCTTCGTCGACAAGGCGCTGGACAGCCTGAACGTGCGGTACGAGATATCGGACGACGACCTGGAGCGCCTGTCGGCGGTCACGGGCCCCGCGATCGTCGTTGCGAACCATCCCTTCGGCGGCATCGAGGGAATGATCCTGGCCTCGCTCCTCCGATCGGTGCGCTGCGACGTGAAGATCATGGCTAACTATCTCCTGGAGCGCATCCCGGAGATGCGCGAGCACCTCATCAGCGTCGAACCGTTCGGCCGCTCGGCCTCGACGCTGCGGAACGTCGCGCCGCTCCGCCGCTCCATCCGCTGGGTCAAGGGGGGAGGCATGCTTGCCGTTTTCCCCGCGGGAGAGGTATCGCACTTCGATCCCGTCCGCGGTGCAGTGGACCCCGCCTGGAGCGAGATCATCGGAGGGATCGTCCGAAAGACCGGAGCGCCCGTCCTGCCGGTGTACTTTTCGGGCACCAACAGCATGCTCTTCCATGCCGCCGGCGTGGTCCACCCGGCGCTCCGCACCGCACTTCTCCCCGCCGAGCTGCTGAACAAGAGAAAGAAGTCCATCACGGTCGCCGTGGGGCGTTTGATCGGTAATGACCGTCTGCGCTCCTTTCCCGACGACCGGGACCTTATCGAGCATCTGAGGCTGCGTACCTATCTGCTCGCTCACCGCGCAGACTCGCCGTCGTTCGCCCCGGGCGCTTCGATCGGCAGTCCGGTCGTACCGCCGCGCCCGGCCGATGTGCTGACCCGCGAGGTCGAGCGGCTGGGTCCGCACCGTATGCTTGCCGCGAGCGGCGAGCTGGCCGTCTACCGGGCCACGGCGGACGAAGCCCCCAACCTCCTCTTCGAGATCGGGAGGCTCCGCGAGGTCACCTTCCGCGCCGCCGGCGAGGGGACCGGCCGCGATCTGGACATTGACCGGTTCGATGAGCACTACCTCCACCTCTTCATCTGGAACCGGAACGCGCGTGAGGTTGTGGGCGCCTACCGGCTGGGCCGCGCGGACAAGATCGTCGACGGACAGGGCATTGCGGGCCTCTACACGAGCACGCTCTTCTCCTACCAGCGCGAGTTCTTCGAGCGGCTCGGTCCGGCCCTGGAACTGGGGCGGTCCTTCGTCCGTCCCGAGTACCAGAAGAGCTACGCGCCGCTCCTGCTGCTCTGGAAGGGCATCGGCCGCTTCATCGTCGACAATCCCGGCTGCGCCACACTCTTCGGGCCGGTCAGCATCTCGAACGACTATCGCCCTCTCTCTCGGCAGCTCATGGCCGGCTTTCTCATGGCGCGCCGCTCCCGTCCCGACCTCGCCGGTCTCGTGAGGCCGACCAACCCGTTCCGTGTCCGCAAGGACGGCAGGTTCGACCGCGCCGTGCTCGCTGCCGCGCTCGCCGACGAGGACCGGGTTTCGGAGCTCGTAGGCGACATCGAGCAGGACGGCAAGGGACTTCCCATCCTGCTCAAGCAGTACCTGAAGCTCGGCGGGTCGGTTGTCGGGTTCAACGTTGACCCGGACTTCGGAAACGCACTGGACGGCCTCATCGTCGTGGACCTCCTGAAAACGGACCGCAAGGTGCTCGACCGATACCTCGGACGGGACGGAGCATCATCCTTTCTTGCCCATCACCGCTCCGTCGTGCGGGGCGCCGCCTGACGCGGGGCGGCGGGCACAGCGGTGACGTCCCCGAAAGCACCTGAACAGGACCGCCGGGACCCCGGCCAGAAGCGGCTGGCCAGAAGCCTGCTCCTCATCGTTCCAATCGCCGCGCTGGCCACTGCGGCCTATACCTTTTCGACAACCGACGGGAGCGCGTGGACATCGCTCCGGCCACCCGATCTCGGGACAGCGCTCTTCGCCGCGGCGCTCACCATGGTTCCCTGGTTCACCGATGCCGGTCGCATGGCCGTCTGGAGCAGGTTCCTCGGAGCTCCGGTGCCCTATGGTCATCTCCTGCGGCTCTCCGCCTTTGCCGAGCTGGGCGCCGCGGTAACCCCGCCCGCACTCGGTACCGCGCCGGTCAAGATCGCTCTCCTTCTGCGCCACGGCATCTCAGGCGGAGCGGCATTAACGATCACGACGCTTTCGAGCCTCGAAGACTGGCTGTTCTTCCTGATAACGGTGCCGCTCTGTCTTGCCGCCGCGCCCGCCGGCATCCTCCCCGGTCTGGGACGCGCATTCTCTTCTGCTGGTTCCGCCCTCTTCTGGCTGGTTGCGGCCACCGTGGTGATCGGTCTGCTCGTTTATCTTCGGCGCAGCAAGGACCAGGCAGCCGGAACGGCGGCGAAGGTGGGCGGCCTGTGGGATCGCCTTCTGCAGGCACTCAGGGAGTTTGGCGAATCCTACCGCCTGGTCATGCAGAAAGGCAAGACCCGGTTTCTCCTCACCATGGTCCTTACCGCCGTCCAGTGGGGCTGCCGGTATTCGGTCGTGACGGTGCTGGTCAGAAGCATGGGGCTCCCCGCCGATCCTGTCCAGTTCTTCGCGCTCCAGGCGGTCATCTTCGCCCTTTCCTCCGTCGTGCCGACCCCCGGCGGCGCAGGAGGCATGGAGGCTCTGTTCATGGTCCTGTACCGGCCGCTGCTCCCTGACTCGGCCATCGGCATCGCGACGGCATTCTGGCGGGTCTCGACCTTCTACCTGCCTGTCCTTCTGGCATCGGTCGTTGCAGTGACGCCGTTCGCGGCGGGGCGGGACCGGCGCGAGGCGACGTCCGGAGACAGGCGCTCCCTTTCACAGCCTCAGATGTAACCGCACTGTCATCGAACGTTCACAGACCCGCAATGGCGCCGTGGCAAAGTGGAGCCATCAGGGAACCGGGCCCGGGATACCGATACGTCCTTCATCCGAAACGTAGCAGTTCCCCGTCCGTTCCCGTTTACGCCAAGAGGAGGATCACGAAATGGAACAGGTCTCTGAAGGGGCCGATTGCAAAGAAGCACGGCAGACGCGCCGGGGCGGTGATGTCTGCCCGTCGCTCGTCCTTGCCGTCAGGGTTGTCTGCGATAAAGGGGGAAGTGTTCACGAGCCGAGCACGGAACGCATATGGGAATATTGCACAACGGAACTTCACAGCCGCTGTCCCCTGCGGTTGTCCGGCATGACGCCACAGTAGCATCTCAGGCAGGGCGCCCGCGCACGGCGTTCTCCGCCGCGGTGTTCGCGCAAAAAGGAGGTGATAGCGACGCAAGAACGGGGGATGAACTGCGGCATGTCGCGCAGGACGTGCCGTCGGAGCATGACGATCACATCTTCATTCCAAGATCACGATACGTGAGGAGGCGTTCCATGAATAAGTCCCTGTCGCACACGGCAAGAGCCTTTATTGTTGCAACCATACTTGTCCTGATATCGCTCAGCGTCAATACGGCACTGGCCGAACCATGGAAGTTCGGCATCATCAGCGACACGCAATGGCCCAATTCTCCGGACAACAAGAATCCCAATTCCGTGGCGGTCGACGTCATCAACCACGTCAACCAGCAGTTCATCGATCAGGGGGTCAAGTTCGTCATAGCCGTCGGCGACGTCACGGACAACGGCAGCGTCCTGG
>JBAIYC010000164.1:0-3948 GCA_037916085.1 Nitrospirota bacterium
TCGTCCATCGAGGCGAGAGCATGGAGGACCTGCAGGAGCGGGTCGAGCAGCTCTTCGGCTGGTCTGCTCCGGCCGCGGCATGGGAAGAGAGCATCCTGCCGGCGCGCATGCAGACCTATCGCGGCGAGTGGCTCGACCGTCTCATGGCCGAGAGCGATCTTATCTGGTTCGGAAGCGGCAATGAGCGGCTGAGCCTTGCCTTCCGGCAGGATCTTGAACTGTTCCGCAGCCCGGCTGGCGGAGGGAAGGGAGAGAAGCAGACGGAGCTGGACCGGCTCCTTCCCGATCGTCGCGGGAGATACGGTTTGCTCGAGATCGCCGACTTAGCTCACCTGGACAGCGCGGCAACGGCAGAGCATCTCTGGCAGCAGGCATGGGAAGGGAACGTGACGAGCGATTCTTTCCGCACGATCCGGAAAGGGATCGTGACGGGATTCAGTGCGCAGGCCGTATCCGAGAGCCCTGCCGCACAGTCGCGAAGGTCCGGGTTCAACCGGTGGAAGGTCTCGCGGCCCCTGGAAGGCCACTGGGAGCGGATCGACAGCGAGGACGGCGACGGGCGCGACGTTATCGCTCGCGAGGAACTGGTGAAGGACCGCGCGCGGCAGCTGCTCCGGAGGTTCGGTGTGCTCTTTCGGGATATCCTTTCGAACGAGCTTCCGCTCCTCCAGTGGCGTGAGGTGTTCCGGACGCTTCGGCTAATGGAACTTTCCGGCGAGGTCCTCTCGGGCTGGTTCTTCAAGGACATTAACGGCCTGCAGTTCATCTCCCACGAGGCCTTCCGGATGCTCAAGGACCCGCTGCCCGTCGATGCGGTCTACTGGATCTCCGCAACAGACCCGGCTTCACTCTGCGGGATTGCCCCAGTACCTCTCCGGCCCGAGCTTCCGCCGCGCATCGCCTCGACGCATCTTGTGTACCATGGGAGCAGACTCGTTCTGGTCTCGAAGCGTCTCGGCAAATCTCTGGACATCCGTGTGCAGGCCGACGATCCGCATCTCCACGAGTACTTTGCTTTGTTTAAAGACATTCTCGGGCGGGAGTTCCAGCCGCTTTCGAAGATCAGCGTGGAAGAGATCAACGGCGAACCAGCGCTCGGAAGCGCCTACGCAGGGTCGCTTAAGGCCTTCGGGTTCAAGCAGGCGAGGACGGGGCTGGAGATGTGGAGGGAGTATTGAGGGGAGAGATATGCTGAGGGCGCGATGTTGAGCGCCCCTCTTGAAAAAGCGATGGAGACCTTCTTGATGGGTCTACAGGAGCACTGCGAATAGATGGTGCGATCAATTTTTACTCTTCATCTTAAGCCAGTTGCTATCGGCCTTCCTGATATTTCCGGGAATGTCCTTGCTCCATTTTTCATACGCGGTCTTGCTGCAGTTCAAATAAAGCTTCCCGTCGACGATCTTCCATACCTCGGGATCGGTAATGGCCTTCCGAGATTCCGTCATGGCCCAGGCGCAGTAACCGTCATATTGCGGAGCGTATTTCTCCGGACTGGCCGCAAAGAGGTCCCTGTTCTCCTTCGACACGAAATGCCAGGTCATGCCATGCCACGGGAAGGCGAATTGCGCAGTGCCTTGCTGGGCATTGCCGGCCGTAAAGTAGGCAACGGCATCGTATCCCTTTATGGCGATATCGCTGGCTGCTGACGCTGACGCAGAGACGACACTGAGTCCGGCGAACAATAATACAAGTGAGCCTATCTGGAGCGTCCCGACGATCGATCTGAGTGACAACATGTCCCTATCCCCCTTCATATGGTTATTCCGGCGGGCCTGAACAAGATTTCTTTTCAACGTCGAGTTGCCGTCAGGTCCCGCGGAGACTGCCCCAGCGCCATTTCAGCAGGGCCTTACCCCACCTGCGAACACTATGCTGAGTAGAGATGGGTTTGAAACCCGCCCTTACTTGTGCGGCTCGCACTCACGCAGCGAACCGCTTCGCTGCCCGTGCCTTTGCCTTAGCGGCTTCTTGTTCGCGGTTCCTCGGCGGTGCGTTAGTCTCAAGCGAGTCGAGAAGACTTCGGGATGCGGCCGTAACTTCATCAACGGCCTTCAGGAACGCGGCTTCATTCACTTTCGACGGCTTCTGGAAGCCGCTCACTTTCCTCACGAACTGCAGCGCCGCCAAGCGGATCTCTTCGTCCGTCACCGGCGGGTCGAAATTGAACAGGGGCTTAATGTTCCTGCACATATGTGACCTCCACGCAGGCTAAGGCGAGCGCCTGCAAACCCACCCTTACACATATTCCGGACCTATTCCACCTCCAGCCCGTACTTCTTCAGCTTCCGCCAGAGCGAGACGCGGTCGATGCCGAGGATCTGGGCGGCCAAGGTCTTGTTGCCCGCGACCTCGCTCAGCACCCACTTGATATACGCTTCTTCCTGCTCCTCAAGTGACGGGATTTTGCCCTCTTTCTTCCGGAAGGTCTTGATGTTCAGTTCCTTTAGATCCTCTGGCAGGTGGGCAAGCTCGATCACGGACCCGTTCGCGAGCGCCACGCCGCGCTCGATGATGTTCTCCAGTTCCCGCACGTTCCCGGGGAAATCGTAGTTCAAGAGCAGGCTGATCACGTCCTCCGATACCTCTGTCACGGGCTTCTTCATCAGCGTCGCATACTTCTTCAGGAAGTAGTAGGAGAGGAGCGGAATGTCGTCCTTCCGCTCCGACAGGGGCGGGATGCGGAGCGCGACCACGTTCAGGCGGAAATAGAGGTCCTGCCGGAACGCTCCGTTCCTGACCGACTCCTGCACGTCGCGGTTCGTGGCGGCCACGATTCGCACGTCCACCTTGACGGGCTCGGTGCCTCCGACCCGAAGCACCTCGCGCTCCTGGATCACGCGCAGGAGCTTGACCTGCATGGAGGTCGGCATCTCGGTGATCTCGTCGAGGAAGAGCGTTCCGCCCGACGCCATCTCGATGAGGCCGCGCTTCTGCGACACCGCGCCGGTGAAGGCTCCCTTCTCGTGGCCGAAGAGCTCGTTCGTCAACAGCTCCTCGGTGAAGGCGCCGCAGTTCACGGCGAAGAAGGGGCCGCCCGCACGGCCGCTGTTCACGTGGAGAAAGCGGGCGAAGAGCTCCTTGCCCGTGCCGCTCTCGCCGGCGATCAGGACGTTCGTGTCCACGGGCGCCACCTGCCGCGCCACGTCGAGCAGCTTCTTCATCGCCCCGTCCTGGGTGATGATCTTCACCTTGCCCTGGTAGCTCTCGAGCTGCTCGCGGAGGTGCCGGTTCTCCTTCTTGAGATGGACCTTGTGCACGGCCTCCTGGACGACCTTGCGGACCTCGTCGAGCTTGAATGGTTTGGCGATGTAGTAGAAAGCGCCGTTCTTCATGGCATCCACGGCGGACTGGAGCGTGGCGAACCCCGTGATCATGATCACTTCCGTGTCGGGATGGAGCTCACGGCTCCGCTTAAGGATCTGGAGGCCATCCACCTTCTCCATGCGGAGGTCGGTGAGCACAACGTCGAAGACCTGTTCCTCCAGGAGCTTGACGGCGTTCTGGCCGCTCTGGGTCGACGTGACCTCGTAGCCTTCCTTCTTCATGACGTGTTCGAGGTTCTTGAGCGCCACCCGCTCGTCGTCGATGATCAGCAGCTTTGCATGATTTTCCATTTCCACCTCTATTCGGAATCCACCACGGAGGCACGGAGAAAGGCAGTTGGCATTGACAGGATAACAGGATAAGATCCGATCAGTGCCGGTCTTTAATTGATCCTGTAAATCCCGTTATCCTGTCCAACAGTCATTTTCTTTTCTCCTCGTTTTTCTGCTTTCTATCTTCTATCGTCGATTCCTGACTCCTGCTCCTCACTTCATCGGCAGCCGGATCAGGAACGTCGTTCCCTTCCCCGGCTCGCTGTCCACGGCGATGCAGCCGTCATGCTCCTCGATGATCTCATGGACGATGTAGAGACCGAGGCCCGAGCCCTTGCCCACGTCCTTG
>JBAIYC010000165.1:0-15749 GCA_037916085.1 Nitrospirota bacterium
TACCACAGGAGGGAGCTGCCGCAGGGACGCTCGCCGCCGGCAGATCGGAGAATGATACAATCTATGTATGCCTGAGCTGAGGATCGAATGCAGCGGCTTTTCCTATCGCCATTGGAAGGACGCATTCTATCCCGCAGGCCTGCCCCAGGGGAAGTGGTTCGCCTATTACTGCACGGTCTTCTCTACCGTCGAACTGAATGTCACCTTTTACCGGCTTCCCCTCGCAACAACATTTGATGCATGGTATAGCGGGATGCCTTCGGATTTTGTCTTCTCGCTGAAAGGCAGCAGGTTCATTACGCACAAAAAACGGCTTTTGGAGCCCGAAACGCCGGTGGCATCGTTCTTTGAGCGGGCCCTCCGACTCGGGGAGAAGCTGAAGGTGGTCCTCTGGCAGTTCTCGCCGGGATTTCCGGTCGCGCTCGAGAGGCTCAAGAGGTTCCTGGAGCTGCTGAGCCGCTACCCTGTCAGGAACGCCCTCGAGTTCAGGCACGAAAGCTGGATCACCGATGCCGTCATTGACCTGTGTACGGGATACAACGTGAGCCTCTGCATGGCCGACTGGCCGGCGTGCATCGCCGATCTCCCGGTCACGTCAGATATCGTGTACCTGAGAAGGCACGGCGCGGGAGGAACCTATGCCTCGTATTATTCGACGGCAGAGCTGAGGAACGATGCCGGCAGGATGAAGGGGTATGCGAAAGCGGGGAAGGACGTCTTCATCTACTTCAATAACGACGCCTGCGGCTATGCACCCCGTAACGCTCAGGAGCTGATGAAGATGGTCGCGTGAAGGCGCGGAAGGCCGCGGAGACATCCCATGAGATCGTTCTCCTGCATACGGAACCGGACGCGGCCCCTTCGGGGGCTCCGCATTCGTTCGTCCATCGGCATGCTGCTGCTCCTTTCGGTGCTCGCCTGTCCTTCCGACGGTGCAGCGGGGCAGGACGATATCCTCTTCCTTCCCCCCGGGCTCCTCTATCCTCCCGCTATCGCCGATCCCCAGCGCGTGGGGTTCGCCGTCGAGTGGCTAAGCTACACGGACACCGCAATCCCCGATTCGGGCAACAGCCGCGTCGCCCTGAAGGCAGGAGGTCAGTTCGGCATCGTGCGGTCCGGCCCTCCCGGCGACGGCGAGCGGGCCTGGCAGGTGGACGTTCTCGGCGGCTTCAACGCCCAGTTCGATGCGGACCACTCCCTCGACAACATCGGGTGGGACGGACGGTACGGGCTGCTCCTGACAAGCGGTCAGCCCCGCATGATCTCGTTCAAGCTCGGCGTGCTCCATGATTCGAGCCACGTGGGCGATGAGTACATGGAGAGGACCGGACGAGAGCGGATCGGGTACACGCGGCACGAGCTGGTGGCCGGCGTGAGCGTCCCTTTTGGCGAGAACTGGAGGAGCTATGCCGAAGGGGGCTGGGGATACCAGCTGGGGAACCGTGGGCTCATGAAACCCGGCAGGGGAGAGGCAGGCCTGGAATTCGAATCCTGCCGGGGCACGCGGGAACGCTGCACGGGCTGGTACGGCGCAGCTGACCTTTCCGCCATGGAGGAGAGGGACTGGGAGCTCGACCTGGCGGTGCAGACGGGATTCGTGGCCCGCTCGGGCGGACGGACCTGGCGGTTCGGCGTCCAATGGTACAGCGGCCGGCCGCCGATCGGAGAGTTCTTCCCCTATACAGAACGCTATATCGGCCTGGGGGTCTGGCTCGATGTGTAAGCGGCCTCCGGGAACGGGACCGCCGCTCAACCAGGGACCGGATGGGCGAGAGAGCAGGATGAAGAACTGCACCTGCGACCGCCCGGGGCGCTCCCTAGGAGCAACGGCCGTGCGCTCATGGCGCCCCCGCTTTGACCTTCTTCCTGCAGGCTGCACAGAACGCCCGCGACTTCACGTCCGTTTCCTGAAGGCTGTTCGAGAAATGCATGACGCATTTCCGGTCAGGACAGTGGCCGAGGCCGCAGGTATGGCCCAGCTCGTGGACCGCCTCTTTCGCGGCCCGCAGGAGAAAAAGATCCCGGTCGGGATCGAGGCCGTAATACTCCTGCCGCAGCCGCGGCAGCCCGATGACGGCAACGCGCGCCATCATGTCCGCCTCGCCGAACACGAAGTTGAGCTCCGGGACATAGAGGTCTTCATCGATCACGCCGAGGAGGAGCTCGTCGTCCATGCGTTCGATCCGCTCCAGCTTCTGCAGGATCCGCGTGGAGTGGTATTGTCCTCTCCGCGGATTATAGGTCCTTTCCGGAACGGCCTCCCGGCCGGCAACGACGGCCTCGCATTGATAGGTCTCCCGCAGGCTGCGGGCCAGGGAATCGAGGGTATCCGGGTCGATCCCCCCGAAGGGCATGATGCGGATGCTTGTCACTGCGGCTCCTCGCCGGGAGCGCCGAAGGCGCCTCAGAGCGGGATGGAAGGAGGATGGTAACGAGGCTGCAACAACGGGGCCCCCGATTCTCTCGTTGCTTCATGTATAGAAAAAAGATGCACAGAAGTCAAGGACGGGAGCGTTCGTTCCCGGGAGCGTTCTTCGTCCTGGGGTATGATACGAGGAAGAGCGGAACAGCGGACAGCGGGTGCGGAGGACAGCATGCAGGAATGGAACGCGGTCATCAGCGTCAGGGAGCAGGGCTTCCGGCAGGCCCGCGATGTGTTCGGCGCCTTCGGCGAGGTGAAGCGCACCGATTTCTACAACATTCTCCTGCTGCGGGCCCGGCATGTCAGAGAGATGCTCGAATCGCTGCGTGAGCGCCGGGAGCGCTCCCCGGAGTCCCTTGCCTTTCTCGCCAGGCTCATTCCCGTGGCCAAAACATTCGTTTTCAATTCGCCGGAGGAGTTCGAGGACCGGGCACGTAATGTGGTCCTCGGCTGGACGCAGCAGCTTTCGGGCAGATCGTTCTTCGTGCGCATCCACCGGCGCGGCTTCAAGGGCAGGCTCGCGAGCACCGAGGAAGAGCGCATCCTCGACACCTTGCTCCTAGAAGAACTGGAAAAGGCCGGGAGCCCCGGAAGGATCGACTTCGACGACCCTGACGCAATCATCGCCATCGAGACCGTGGGCCACTGGGCGGGGCTTTCCGTCTTCACCAGGGAAGAGCGAATGCGCTATCCCTTTGTCCGCATCGAATGACCCTCGGCTCCTTCCCCTTGTCCTCCCTCATACTGTGCCCCCCCGGGAGATCGCGGTGCTGCAGACCGGCAGCGCTTTGTCCCGGGGACGGCCGGCGACCCTTCTTGCGCGGCTTGCGCGTCTCCCGGGAGCGTTGTTACCTGCCTCTCGTCACGCTCGGCCTCGTTATCATGAGATGGTTCGCGCCGTCGATGTCCGAGTATCCGTACCGGAAGGGAAGCGGCCGGCAGGGCTGCGCGCTCCAGAGACGTCGAAGCTCGGCCGCATCCTCTCCGCCCTTGTCCTTGAGGAAGGCGCCATGGAACGTGCCGTAGGTCGTCTGCTCGAAACCCGCCTCTGCGGCGTGACGTGGAAGGATCCCCGTCGCGTCAGAGACCATGAAGGCCATGTTCGCCAGGAGATACCGGCGAAGCTCCGAGAAATCGTCTTTCCACAGGAGATAACCGCCCGCCTTGACCATGGCGCAGACCCTCCCCTTGCTCTCGAGGTGCTTC
This sequence comes from Nitrospirota bacterium, assembly GCA_037916085.1. Lineage (GTDB taxonomy): Bacteria > Nitrospirota > UBA9217 > UBA9217 > UBA9217 > JAKAHZ01. The sequence continues at coordinate 3,629 of JBAIYC010000165.1, forward strand.
CTGAGAGCAGAACGGGCGAAACGCCTGTTGCTCAGGTTCGCGGCAATGTGCCGGTGGATCACAAGCTCCGGTCCCCTGGCCCCGTCCGTCCGCCGGAGGATGAGCTCCATGTTCCGGAATGCCGACGAGAAATCGGGATCGGGCATAAACAGCGCGAGCTTCCTGCTCTTGACCCGCTCCAAGGCGGCGATGTCCGCCCTGGTGAGATAGTGCAGGGAGCCGTCCTCCTCGACGCGAAAATAGCGCAGTGACAGGGGTTCATACCCGTGTACTGCCGCCGCGGCGAGGGAAAAGGCCAGTTGTCCAGGGATGATCCCTCGTTCGAAGGGAGGAAGATTCTCTGTCCTGTTGTCGTGCATCTCCAGGAAATAGAGCTGCATGGTGCGGAATGCCTTCAGCGCATGATAAAGCTCGTCGGCGCTTGCCCTGCCCAGCCGTCGCGGATCGCCGGCGCTCTCGAGCGAGATGGTCGTGATGATCCTGGCATTGGGATAGGTAACCAGCGCGGTGAGGAGGTCGCCGCCGCCAAAGGGATAGACGACCTCTCTCGGCAGGTCTTCCGGCAGAAGCGCTGCAAGGAAGGGCTGCGCTCTGTTCACAAAGTCCTTCCGCGTCCGGGCGATGGCAGGCCGCACAGTGCTGCAATGGGATGTAACGACGCCCGCGTCGATGCCGGCGTGGACCTCGCCATTGCCGCAGGCAGCCGTGACAAAGAGCAGCTTCGCTTCGGCGATGAAATCCTGTCCCTCTTCTCTTGCCTCTGCGCCGCCGGCGAGCAGGATCATCGACAGGAGGAGAATCATCGTCCAGACTGCTTTCTTCCGCGACATCGCGCGCCTCTTCCAAGCACCTTGTCAGGTGTTCTCTGGTATTATTATCCTAACAGACGGCTGAACAAGTCCTTCTTTCTGTCTTTGCGAGCAGGTCCGTCGCCGTCATTGCAAGCACAGCGTAGCGATCTCGTATTTCATTCGCTCGGGTCAAGCTCCGCAAATTCGTAGTTCAGAATTTCGGCTCTTCTCCATCCGGGGACGCTTCCGTGGAACTGAAACGCCAGCTCGGACTTATTACCGGAATGTTCGTCATCATCGCGGACATGGTCGGGACCGGCATCTTCATGACCACTGGAACGGTCCTGGGGATGACGAAGAGCGCACCGCTCGTCCTTGCCCTGTGGGGTACCGGCGGTCTCGTGGCAATCAGCGGCGCGCTCTGTTATGCCGAGCTTGCCGCGACATGGCCCGAGGCTGGCGGCGAGTACGTGTACCTGAGGAACATCTACGGCCGCCTCCCCGCCTTTCTCACGGGCTGGATATCTCTGGTCGTCGGCTTTTCCGCGCCCGTTGCCGTGAGCTCGCTGGTCCTGGTCCAGTACGTGAACAGGTTCCTCCACGCCGTCCCGGGAGCGGGTCCTTCAGCAGGCCTGCTCGATCGAGAGCCGGTCCAGAAGCTCCTTGCCGCCTCGCTCATCGTCTTCTTCGGGACCATGCATACGATCGGCGTCAAGCGGGGAAGTTCGCTCCAGAACCTTCTGACCGCGATAAAGATCCTCCTCGTCCTGTCGCTCATCGTCCTCGGGCTCTCCCGGGCTGACTGGAACCAGGCGGGCCGCATCACTGCAAACTACGAACCGGCGTCCATGACCGGGGCGGGAGCGCTTTCGCAGACGGGCCTCGCCCTCCTCGTCATCATGTACTCCTATTCGGGATGGAACTGCGCCGCCTACCTTGGCGGCGAGATCGAGCGGCCGGGAAAGAACCTGCCACGGGCCCTGCTGTTGGGCACCCTCATCACCACGGTCCTCTACGGCCTGCTGAACATTCTCTTCCTGATCTCCGCCGACGGTCCTGAGCTCATGGGAACAGAGGAGGTCGGCGCCCTTGCTGTCTCCCGCCTCTTCGGCCCCGGTGTGAGCGCCGCCTTTACGCTCGGCATCGCCGTCGTCCTTCTTTCGGCCGTCTCGGCGCAGATGATGGTGGGGCCCCGTGTCACCTATGCCATGGCAAAGGACGGGATGATCTTCCGGTCGCTCGGCGCGGTGCACCGGCGTTTTGCGACCCCTTACATCGCGATCCTTGCCCAGACGCTCCTTGCCCTGCTTTATATTTTCACCGGCAGCGCCCTGAAGCTCGTGGTCTACATGGGGTTTGCGCTCAGCATCTTTCCCCTTCTCGCGGTGATCGGGCTGCTGCGCCTCCGGTACGCGCGGCAGGAGCTCCGAGGCCCCTACCGCGTCCCCTGCCACCCCTTCGTGCCGCTCCTGTACAGCTCCCTAACGATTGCCATGATGCTGGCTGCGCTCGTGGCCTGGACAAGGACGTCCTGCTCTGCCATCGCCGTCGTGCTTCTGGGAATACCGATATTCCTTGTCCGGGAGCGGATCGCTCGAAGGCGGGACTCTGCGCACTAGGACCGCGCCGGCGAATTTCCGGCTGCTTGTTTCATCTACCTCTACTTCTTCTCCATCTCCCCGGTCATCGGAACGAAGGCTACGGGACAAATCTGTTCCAAGGCGAGCTCGCCGTGCCGCTTCGTCGCAAGCGTGAGCACCTGGTAATACACCGGGCTCGTGAGCGGCACGACAAGTCTGCCGCCCTCCTTGAGCTGTGCGACGAGCGGCGGAGGGATGCGGTCCGCTGCGGCCGCGATGATGATCGCATCGAAGGGCGCCTTCTCCTGCCAGCCCCGGTAGCCGTCTCCGCATCGCACCGTCACGTTCTGGTACCCAAGCTCGGCCAGAACCGTTCGCGCCCGGTCCGCGAGCGGCTGGACGATCTCGATGCTGTAGACCTCTTTCACGATCGTCGCCAGCACCGCAGCCTGGTAGCCCGAACCCGTGCCGACCTCCAGCACCCGGTCGGACGGCCGCAGCCGCAGCACCTCGGTCATGAGCGCGACCACGTAGGGCTGCGAGATGGTCTGGCCTTCTCCAATCGGCAGGGGATGATCGCCGTACGCCCGGTCCCGGTAGCGCACATCGACGAAGCGGTGACGCGGCACGGTCTCCATGGCGCGGAGCACGGCAGCGTCCCTGATGCCCCTGCCCTTGAGGTCCTGTTCGATCATCTGCGCCCGCTCGACAGTATACCGGTCCCCTGTTGCAACGATGGCGAACACGAGTGCGAGCAGGAAAAGAAGAAGCGTAAAGATCACGACGCGGACGGATTCTCTTGCGAGTGCGGTCATCTGGCCATCACCTCCCTGGATCTTGCCTGGCGAGGCGTAGAGCTTTGTCGCTCGACCTGACCTACTGTGCTGGATCTTGCCTGGCGAGGCGTAGAGCTTTGTCGCTCGACCTGACCTACTGTGGATGTCGCGCAAAAGTCTCTTCGAGCCCGATGAACTGACTGAGCTCATCTTTCATTTCGGCCGCAAGATCGGCCGACGATAGCAGGCCCACCAGCCGTCCGTTCTCGGTCACCGGCAGCCTGCGGATATGCGCCCTGTTCATCACGCGCAGGGCGGAATCGACGTCCGCGTCGGAATTGATCGTTATCGGATCTGCGGTCATGATGTCGCACACGCAGATCCGCTTCGGATCCTTCGAGTCTGCAGCGATCGTGAGTGCAACGTCCCTGTCAGTCAGGATCCCTTTGAGCTTCCAGCCCTCCTCGACGACGAGGACCGAGCCGACATGATGCTCTTTCATCTTCACGGCGGCATCGAACACGGTCGACGAGGGCAGGAGCGTCACAAGGTCCTTCTGCATGAGCTGTCTCGCTAACATGGCGCCCTCCTTCCTTCGGGCTGTGACCTCGCCAGGAACTCGTGAAAAATAGAAAACCGGGCTTGCCTTCGCAGATTCCTTCGGCAGCCCGGCTGTCTTCTTTGCAAGACCCGTCGCTTTCCGCACCCTTCTCACGAGGGGTTCGGCTTTATCGGGAACGGACCATATATATATTATGGAACCCCTTCGGGGACCTGTCAATCCCCGCACCCATGACCTGGAGATCCGTGTTCATCCGATCTTATCCGCGTCCAACATGATTTGTTTTTCGCCGCTACGCTCCGAATCTTCCGGGGATCACGACGCCGCAGGCAGGGCATGCGCCGTTCTTGATCCTGTTCTGAAGGACATCGAAGATATACCGCTCGATCAGGAGTTCTCCGCACCGGTGGCAGCGCGTGTTCTCGGCATCGTGGCCGGGGACGTTCCCGAGGTAGACGTACCAGAGCCCCGCTTCCCTTCCCAGGTCCCGCATCCTTTCCAACGCCGCGATCGGCGTTGGCGGAACGGCTGAGAGTTCGTGATGGGGATGGAACCTCGTCACATGCCAAGGCGTTTCGGGTCCGAGGGCCGTTCTGATCCATGCCGCCAGGCGGCGGAGCTCTTCTTCGTCGTCACTGTAGCCGGGGATGATGTTCGTCACGACCTCCACGTGCAGGCCCTTCCGCTTCGCCCCGGCCGTGGCGTCGAGGATCCCGCTGAACTTCGTGACATGCCCGATCCGCGCATAGGTCCGGTCGGAGAAGCCCTTGATGTCCACGCGGTAGACGTCGAGCACCGGCGCGATCTGCTCGAGGGCCTCTTCGGTGAGGAAGCCGTTCGTCACGTAATTCGTGCACAGGCCCGATGCCTTCGCGAGCTTCGCCGAGTCCAGGGTATATTCGAACCAGAGCGCGGGCTCGTTGAAGGTCCAGGAGATGCCGAGACATCCCGCCTCCTTCGCCCGGGAAACGGCCTCTTCCGGAGAGCAGTACTCGGTGGCCATCGGGCCTGACCTCCAGTGGGCGATGTCCCAGTTCTGGCAGCCAGGGCAGCGGAAGTTGCATCCCACGCTCCCGAGGGAGAGCCACCGTGATCCGGGAAAGAAGTGATAGACCGGTTTCTTCTCGATGGGGTTGATCGAGAGCGATGAGACCTCTCCGTAGATGAGGCTCCAAAGTCTGCCTCCGTCGTTCTCCCGCGTCCCGCACCACCCCCGTCCGCCGTCAGGGATGATGCATCTGCGCTGGCAGGTCATGCATTGGACCGCGCCATCGGGGAGCGCCTTGTAGAGGTAGACCTCTCGTTTCATGGCTCAGCTTCCCGAACCAGCGAAGAAGGATAGGGCCGATGATCCTCGACGGATAGATGCTGGGGGGAACGAGACGAACAACGTGACCTTCTCGTTCTCCCGGAGCGCGATGGTCCTCCTGCTGATCTCGATCGCCGCCTCGGGAGCCAATGAGACCATCGCGCCGTTCCTCTGCGGTCACAGGCCTACGGCCACATCGGCGACCCGTCGCAGGGCCTCCTTGTAGCCGCCTGTGATCGCCTCCTGCGCCCGGTTGAACTCCATCAGCTTGATGTGCCCCAGGTTCGGTTGGATCAGCAGGTCCGGCGGGTCGAGCCGCAGCCGTGTCTCCGTGATCCTGGCCTCCATGATATGGATCGATTCCTGCAGCACATCGAAGATGTTCGGCAGGGCGCCCCCGGACAGCCACTGTCCCGCCTGGGCCATCGCCCGCCGCCTGAGCGCCGCGACTTTCTTGTTCAGTGCGGCGAGCACGATGCGCCCCGCGACCCGTCCGGGTCCGTGGCCGCGGTCCCGGGCGGTGACGGGAGGCGGCGTCCTGCGGCCTCCTTCCTTCCGCACGATGTCGGCGTTCAGGTCCACGGCAATGACGTACTCCGCGCCCATGGACCGGACAACGCTGACCGGGACCGGGTTGACCAGGCCGCCGTCGATCAGGACCATGCCGTTCTTCCTGACCGGGGTAAAGATGCCCGGAAGGGAGATGCTCGCGCGCACCGCCTCGATGAGGTCGCCTCTGTCGATGACCACTTCCTGTCCGTCGGCAAGGTTCGTCGCCACGGCACAGAAGGGAGTGGGAAGCTCCTCGATGGCGGCGTCCCGCACATGCTTCCGGAGGAAGTCCGTCACCTTCTTGCCGTCAATGAGCCCGGACCGGGGGAACACGACGTCCAGAAAGCCCAGGATCTGCTTCCAGTCGAACCGCAGGACGACCTCCTTCAGATCATCGAGACTGCCGGAGGCGAAGGCCGCCCCGACGACAGCGCCGATACTGGTGCCTGCAACGCAGTTGATCTCGATGCCCGACTCCGCGAGTGCCTCGATGACGCCGATATGCGCCCAGCCGCGGGCGGATCCGCTTCCGAGCGCGAGTCCGATCTTCCGTCGTTTCTTCGCCATGGAGGTGTCACGCCTTCGAACGTCCGAAAGGAAGCCGTTCCCTTGCGGCTTTCCCGGCAGGTCAAATATTCAACAATCTGTTCTATTCAGATGATCGTGTAACCGGCTGTTAAGCCGGGGAAATATCCGCCGAGTGGTCCACTTGCATTATCGAAAATCTCTGCTATACTGTCTCATATAATTGCCAAGTCGATCACAACCGATTGCCTTGGGTTTTGAGTGGAGAGGAACCATAAGAATAAGAATTGCCTTCATGCATGATGCGGTGTGCAAGCCCTCACCGGCAACAGAGAGGGACGCCTGAAGCACTTGCTGGGGCAGAATTCTTGGGAACTCACCTCTTAACTATTCAAAACTCAAGGCATTCTCTTTTCCCCTCTTCATAATCCTTTCCGTGTACAAGCTTTCCGTCTCGATCTGCGCTCTGGCGCCTTCTGACGCGTGACACTGTTACTGCGGCCGGTAGTAGCCCATCGCCTCGGGCAGGAGATTCTTGATGTCCTCGATCCGCCGCGCATCGGCCGGGTGGTCGCTCAGAAGCTCGGGCGGGGCCTTGCCGTGCTCTGACTGGATCATCCGCTCCCAGAAGGCTACCGCCCCGTGCGGATCATACCCCGCCATTGCCATGAAGATGAGCCCCAGGTGGTCGGCCTCGGACTCGTGCAGGCGGCTGTAGGGAAGCAGGATGCCGACCTGCGCTCCCAGCCCGAAAGAGGCAAGGAGCAGGCTGTTTGTCTTGTTCGGCTTCTGAGAGAGCGCGGCGTCGAGCGTGAGTCCCCCCAATTCCACGAGAAGCTGCTGGCTCATGCGCTCTCCCCCGTGATTGGCCACTGCGTGCGCGATCTCGTGGCCCAGTACCACGGCAAGTCCGTTCTCGTCCTTCGTGGCCGGCAGGATGCCGCTATAGACCACCACCTTGCCGCCGGGCATGCACCAGGCGTTCGCCTCCTTGTCCTCGACCAGGTGGAACTCCCACTGATATCCCTCGAGCCGCGACGAGAGACCCTGGCCTGACAAGTACCGTTCCACGGCCCCCTCGATCCGCCGTCCCACGCGCCTCACCATCTCCGCCTGCTCGCCCGTCTCAATGACCTTATGCTTCGAGAGAAAGTCCTGGTACTGGTTGAAGCTCATGGGAAGGAGCTCGCTCGCCGGAACGAAAGAGATTTGCTTGCGCCCGGTGAGCGGCACTGTCTGGCAGGAGAGCGACAAAAGCAGCAGGACTTGCAGGATGAGCAGCATGCTGCGCCTTTGCACCATGGACCAACCTCCGGGAGTCACTTCAGCTTTCGGAGCGTGCTGCGGAACACTTCCAGGGGCTGGGCGCCGACGATCGTTCTCTTGCCGCCCAGGACAAAGGTGGGGACGCCCGTGACCCCGGCCTCGCCTGCCTGGCGCTGCGCTTCCTGTAGTCGGGACACATAGGTGTCCTTCCTGACGGCATCGGCGAGCTGCGCCGCATCGATGCCTGCGTCCTGTACGATGCCGGACAGAACATCGAGACTGCCGATATCGAGCCCCCGCGAGAAGTAGGCCGAAAAGATCGCCTCATGCACGGCCTGGAACCTGCCCTCATCCCGCGCGAGCTCTGCCGCGATCAGCGCCTGACGGGAATTCGACAGAAAGGGGCGGTCGGCAAAGGTGATCCCGAAGGGAGCGCCCATGCTGCGCAGGTGGCTCATCATGCGGTCGATGTCCGTCTGCGGAAAACGGTCGGTCATGGGCTGCCCTCCGGGCGGCGTCTCCGGGTGGATCTCCACGCCGATCCATTCCGCCTTGAGATCGAACTCCTGCGCCAGCTTTTCGACGATGCCCTCGCCGATATAGCAGAACGGTCAGATGTAATCGGAGAAGACGCGGATGGGGATTGTCATGTCGCCCTTTCGAACCGCCGGGAAGGTCAGCGGCCCCTGAGCAAAGCGTAGCAAGGAGAAAGGTGGATGTCAATTACTGAGAGTGGATGATCGGGGACGGGTGCGAATGCGGCCTCCTCAAGCGCTCACTGCCCGAAATATTCCAGCAGCAAGACGCCCTCTTCGTCGGGAGCGGAGAACTTCCGCGCTTCCAGGCGCTTCTCGAGCATCTTCACCTCGCCCTCGATCTCCCTGCGGGACTCGACCAGCATGAAGCGCATCAGCCCGTCGCCGTCAGCAGAGCCGATGAGCCGAAGCCGCTCGCGGAGCGTCAGGAAGGAGCAGTAGTTGAACAGGTCTTCCGAGACCGGATAGCCCTTTTCGTTCACGCACTCCCGGGCCTTCTTGAGGAAGAAGAGCTGCTCCCCGGGCAGGAAGTCCCGCAGGAACTTCGCCTTCAATTCTTTCCATTTTGTCGAGCTGTCGAGCATGGGTACATCACCGGCGGCTGGCGGCCGCCGGTCCTGCTACGATGTTACCGGCCTCACTCTTCCCGGCCTCTTCTTTCTTCTTCCCGCTGTTGCTGCGGCCTTTTCGGCCGTTCTTGTTGTTCACGGCGGGGCTGCTCGTATCGCCGTTCCTGCTCCACGCGCGGTTGTCCGGGCGCCCCGCGCGGGGGCACGCGATGCATCTCTTCGCCGGGCCGCGGAGCTCGAACACCTTCCCGCGGTGGCGCGGCCCTGTGGCCCCCGGGCTCCCTGTAGCCGGTGCCTGCCCGGCTTGCTCCGATGGCGCCGCGGCCGGCGAATTCGCCCGGCCGGACCGTGGCGGCAACGGGCGGACGGCCGTGGTTCTCTGACGCCCGCTGCTTCGGGTCACCCAGGGCAACCCTCATCTGATGCTCCTGTTCCGCGGTCGGCGGAACACGGCGCTCACTTGGTACGGCAAGCTCTTCGCGGGTCGGACGGACAGGCACGCCGCCCGGGCCATTGAAGCTGGCGCCGGCCGGACGAAGGGTCCTGACGGGCCCGCTGTAATAGTTCCTGACCTGCGTTACGTTGATGTTGTTCACCGTCCGGTTGTAATAGAAGACGTTCGCTTTCCAGTACCCGCCGTAGTAGCCGTGGCCGGGGTAGCCGTAGCCGTAGTTGATGCCGCCGTAAAAGCCCACCACTGGCCCCCAGTAGCCGTTGTACCAGACGTAGGCGCCGTTGCCCCAGCCCCAATAGCCGGGAGTCCAGAGCGCGCCGTAGAATGGCGGCGCCGTCCACATGCCGGGCACCCAGTAGTAGCCGAACCCCGGGTCCCAGGCCCAGTAGCCTGGCAGCCAGATGAAGCCGGGCGCGGGACAAGGAGGCTGAACGTACACGGGAAGGGGCGGCGGGCCGATCCCGACGGACACGCCGACTGAGACCTGCGCGGCAGCTCCGGTGGGAGCGGCCAGCATCGTAGCTGCGATCAAAAGCAGAACGACTGCGAAAAGCCTGAAACGATCAACTGAGATCATTGTATTACCTCCCTGACGTCAGGAAGCCGTGACTTGCAGGAGCCTGTCTCAAAATAGCGCTTTGACATTAGCTCCTCTCTTGGGATCGTTCCCGTGAAAACGGGGAATCCAATGTTTCGGCCTCTTCTGGATCAAAGCGTTCGCGGGTATGACCATATGTTAGATGCAGCAATGTTGAGATAGGTTTAACTTTCACGCGTTCATTGTGTTACGTACGGCTCGTTCCAATAAAAGTATAACACCGGGGTATTCGGCGGGATGGGGAGGAGCAGCAGGCTGTCGGAGGGTCTTCACCCCGTTAGAGTTCAAGCAGCAATCAGACTATGGATCGGAGAATGGCATCTCCGACAGATAGAAGGCAGGTCGTCTACCTGCGGCAGGCTTCTGTGGCAGGGTAGACAGCTCCTGCATACTCTGTGCAGAGATTTCGGACCGATCTTGCTTGTTGGCCTGCACGCTTGCTTGTCAGCTTTCTCGCAGGTCCCTCAGCTTCGTACCTTGGAACCCGGCTCCTGGGAACTGCTGGAGGAACGAAGAAGGGATGTCCTCAGGTGCTTCCACGTCGTTCATGATGGCCCATGCAAGGGTCCAGGCGCGCGCAACGTTCGCAATGTCGTACCCCCCGCCTCCCAGGGCCACCCATTTCGGACCAAGCCCCTTGATCATTTCCACCATGGCACAGAAACCTCCGGTCGCTACGTTCAGGTGCGCCAGCGGGTCCGTCCGGAAAGTGTCCACACCGAGCTGGGAAACGATCACGTCAGGACGGAACTTCCCGATCCGCTCCGGGACCGTGTCGGTGAACGCCCGCACGAATTCCAGGTCCCCCGCCCCAGGCGGCAGCGGGACGTTCACACTGAACCCCTTCCCTGCCCCTTCACCCGTTTCGCTCTGAAAACCCGTACCCGGGAATAGTGTCTCCCCCGTCTCGTGGAGCGAGATGGTCAGCACCCTGTCGGTGCCGTAGAACGCCGCCTGCACGCCGTCGCCGTGGTGTGCGTCGATGTCGATGTAGGCCACCCGCCGTCCGCGGCTCACGAGAAGCTTGATGGCAAGCACCGGATCGTTGATGTAGCAGAATCCTGACGCCCGGCCTGCCATCGCATGGTGGAGACCCCCGCTTATGTTGAAGGCGATCTGTGACTCGCCGCTGTCCACGAGTTCTGCCGCCTTGAGCGATGAACCGGCGACCAGGAGCGACCAGTCGTACATGCCCGGGAAGACGGGGTTGTCGCCGTAGCCCAGTCCATAGGCCGCAGCTCCGGGAGGCTCCGCGCCGCCGTTCGATGCTTCGAGCATCTTGATGTAATCCGGGGTATGGAAGGCAAGCAGGTCCTGCCGCGTGGCGGGAGGAGGCACGATCAGGCGCGGATCGTCAGGCAGAAGCAGGCCGCAGGCCTTGATCAGCTCGAAGGTGAGCTTGAGGCGGAAAGGCTTGAGCGGATGGCTCTCGCCGTAGCTGAAGCGGGAGACGTCGGGGGAGTGGACGAAGGCTGCTTTCATGGGCTAAAAGGGACTGCAGGTGCCCCTTATCACATAAGTGTCTAAGGGACGCCTATGATGCTCGGATGAGAGGAGGGCATCGATTACCGCGCAAATCTAATTATGAGGCCCCGAGCCGGCGAGATGTCACGGCATTCTCAGCAGCCGTTCACTTCGCCAGATGCGTACAATGCGCACGTTCTTCCCGTCATGACGATAGACGATCCGGAAAGGCGGGTGGATGATCTCGCGCAGGTGTTCGACCTTGAACTCGGGCACGACGCGTCCGCTCAGCGGATGAGCGCTGAGACGCTCGATCCGTGCAACGATCTCCGCAACAAGACGCGCCCCGACCTCAGGGACCCCTTCGCCGGCATAATGCGCCCGCAGGTCCTCAAGGTCCGTGAGCGCGGATGCGGCAAAGGTTATCTTTGCCCGTTCTGCCATGGGATCACTTGAGCCCGAGGCGCTTCTTTGCTTCGCTGAGGGAGATCTCGCGGCCCTCTTCGAGGTCCATCAGCCCCTTGACGACATCCTGCATGAAGGCCCGCTCTTCGACCTCCTCCTCGTAATCCTTGAGCGCCCGCACCACGGCCACCCCCCGCCCCCTGCTCGTCAGGAGGACCGGGCGGTGCGTCTCGTTCGCATGCGAGACCACCTTGCCGGGGTTCACCTTGAGATCGGAGAGCGGAATGACGTCCTCGGAGAACTTGGTTCCCATGAGCACCTCCCTACAGGTCTTGATAACAGGTCCTGTGAACAGGACCTATTATAGCACGGATCAGTTGAGGCGTCTACGGACCACCCGGGGAGGGCCCGTCACGACGTGAGGAGGAACCCACAGCGGGTCATTCACTCTTATGATACGTCGCACGCGCAACCTGCTTTTATGCGATGTACCGCATGAGGTGCCTCTACGGATTCGTCCATGCCGGTTCCGAACGCCAATCGCACGTGTTCAGGTCGCCGGAGATGTACGCACTTGTGGACAAACCGACCTTGGCGCAGTCGATCACAGCGGTAATTACCTTCCAACAATCTGAGGCAGGAACCCACTCCATTTCATATCTGAAGGAATGACCGTAGTAATCCCAGCCCGCAAAGGCCTGCCGGCGGACGGAGATCCATCCGTCTTTTTTAAT
>JBAIYC010000166.1:0-5239 GCA_037916085.1 Nitrospirota bacterium
GCCTTCTCTTTGTCTTCTCTGACGCCGAGGCCTTTGTCGTACATGTAGCCCAGGTTGGCAAAAGCTTCACCATATCCCTGGTCGGCGGACTTCCGGTACCAGCGGACCGCTTCGGCGTCATCGGGAGCAACGCCCTCGCCGTTCTGGTACAGGGAACCAAGGCTGTTCTGTGCAGCTGCATTGCCCTGCTCTGCGGCCTTGCGGTACCATGCCGCCGCCCGTTCCTGGTCCCTGGCGACGCCACGGCCGATATCGTACGCGTAGGCAAGCTGGAGCTGCGCCTGGGAATCGCCCTGGTCGGCTTTCAGGCGAAGTTCCTCGATGGGCACGCCGGGACGCGCGCAACCGGAGAGGAACACGAGAAGAGCGAGGAGGAGCAACAAAGGAAAGGGATTGATCTTCTTCACGGTATTTCCATGATCATGCAGGATCTGAACAGCGCTGGAAGAGGGTATCACATGCTGTACATGAGGTCAACAGAAACGGATTTTCCTAGCTTGATGCGGCCTCTGTGTCCCCGCGAGAAGATCATGCCTGTCCATGCTATAATAGTTCCTGACGTGACTGGTTCTTCCGGAGGTGTCATTGTGCCGAAGATCGCCTTTGAGCGGTTCGAATCGCGGTTCGCGATCCTGAACCCCTTCAACAATTTCGAGCGGGAAGAGCACGTTGTCGAGGTGCGGAAGGATCCGCTCCTGGGCGATACGAGCGTCTACAATCCCTACCTGAAGGACAAGGTAAAGGCTTTCTTCGGGCAGAACGACGAAGAGGTTATCAGGAAGCTGGCGGAAGATCCGGCCGGATCGTGCATATTCTGCGGCGAGAACGCCCGCCGGAAGACCGCGCGCTATCCCGACGAACTGCTCCCCGGAGGCCGGTTCGAGCAGGGCGAGGCGGTCCTGTTCGCCAATCTCTTCTCCCTTGCGCCCCATCATCCCGTCATCGTCTTTTCGAAGGCCCATTTTCTGCGGCCATCGGAGATGACTCCGGCACTCCTCTCGGACGGTTTCCAGGCGGCAAGGACGTTCCTGAAGGACGTCTACCAGCAGGACGCGAGCCTGTCATATGCCACGGTGAACTGCAACTACCTTCAGCCGGCCGGTGCAAGCCTGGTCCATCCGCACATGCAGATGCTGGTGACTCCGATGCCCTATTCCTACCATGCGCGCATGCTTTCCGGCGTGGCAGACTACCGGAAGAAGCACGGCACCCAGTACTTCGCCGATCTCCTAGAGCAGGAGTCGCTGTCCGGCGAGCGCTATATCGGGCGGCGCGGGGCGTGGCACTGGCTTGCGTCGTTCTCGCCGATCGGAAACAACGATATCGTGGCTGTCCATGAACAAGAGGGCGACCTTGGAACGGTCGACTTGCAGGACCTTCGGGACCTCTCGGAGGGAGTCTCCCGTGTCCTGGCCATGCTGGAACGGCGCGGCAGCCTGAGCTTCAACTTCTCGCTCTTCTCGGCGAAGGAAGGGAATTCCATCGGCTTCCGATGCCTTTTCAGGATCGTGACCCGCCAGAACCTCTATCCCAACTACCGGAACGACGACTACTTCCTCCAGAAGCTGCTTCAGTCCGAACTGATCTTGACCCTCCCCGAGGACCTTGCGAAAGAGGTGCGGAAGTGCCTGTAGGAGGCTGGCGAGGTCCCCTGGGAAAGGGGAGGCAGGAGCTTTTTCCTGTACTCTGCACCCTTGCCAGTGAGGACCTGATCGCAGACTTCAACCGGAAGACTTCAGTCTGTTGACAGGTCGTTGTGCAAGCTTGTTCGACGACGAATTAGTATTTCAAGTGGAATAAAAAATGAAAAATAAGGTCAAATGGATCTGCGGAGGGGTGTGTTTTTCTCTATTCTTACTACTCATCCTTCTTTTCTCATTCCGAGAAACGATCTTGATGCGAGCAGGCCGGTTCATGGCGCCTGAAGATAATTATATTGCCGATGTCGCCATTCTGGAAGGGACTGAATTTCTTGATAGGCGTATGGTGACGTGTGGGATGAATCTGCTGTCATCAGGAAAGGTCAAACGGCTTATAGTCGTATTACATCGAATTGCTCCACCCGACAGGCCGTTCGCTTTCAATGAAGATTATCCGCATCTCGTCAAGAAAGAAATGGAAGCCCTTGGCCTGAAAGAAAGGGATTTCAGAATCATCGTGACCCGCATTCACGAACCTATAACCTTGACAGCGGCGAGAGGGGCATTGGAGACCCTTTCTCAGGAGGGTGTAAAAAGCGCTATCCTCCTATCACCAGGTTTTCATGCTCGGCGAAGCTATCTCGCATATCAATATGTATGCATTCCAAACCACATCAGGATCTTCCCTTCTGCCTGCTTTACTTCATATCAACTTGACCATTGGTGGTCTCAAGAGCGTGGATTGCGAGACTTTGTTACGGAATCTGCAAAACTGGCCTATTATTTGGCAGGAGGACATATTCCCTTGAAGTTGTCCTACTGACTTTGTCGAGCTCTGTGCAGTTTACCATCAGCGTTGATGATGATTGTGCCTGAGGTGAATTTGCACTCCTGCACGGTGCATCCAATATCTCGCCCATAGCAGCACCCGATCCGGCACTGCGAGACCCGTTTCTTACCTCATTACGTCCTTTTTTTGTGCTCTCCAGCAATCCTTGTGGGTATTTCTCACCTCTCCGGGTCGGGTATTCCTCCCTTTACCTCTTGAGGGGCAATAGCGTACCGTACTTCCGGGCCGAGGGACATGCAACCCGGCCGCCTTTTCGGGGTCAAAAAAGGTAATAAGAGAAAGGGAGGCACACCATGAAGAACCGTATCATAACAGGATTCATTGCAGCCACATTCGTGCTTGCTGTTGCATTGATGGCGCCCGCCCAGGCGCTCGCTGGCGTCGATGTCAATATCTCCATCCCGCTCTTCGGACTCTTTGGCGGAGGGGTCTACGCTCCAGCACCGCCGGTGGTCTATGCGCCTGCGCCGCCGGTCTACTATGCCCCACAGCCGGTCGCCGAAGCGGTCTTCTACGGCGGGTATTGGTACCGGCCGAGCGGCGGGAACTGGTTCGTCTCCGCCCGGGCAGGAGGTCCTTGGACCACGATTGCTGTCCAGCACGTGCCCTATGCGGTCATCAGCCGGCCGGTCCTGATGCACCGGGCGCCGGCGTATGGTTACGGCCGTGCGATGATGCGTCCGGACTATGGCCGGGGCTGGCAGGGCCGAGGGTACCGGCACGAGAACTAGAAGACCAGGTGCGATCGTCATCTCTGTTAAACTTGTCCTCGAGTGGCTTAATGGGGGCGGGGATCCAGTTCTCCGGTAAAGATCCTGGGTTCCCGCGTGCGCGGGGATGACAAAGGAGAGCAGAATAAAGAAAGGACAGCGGCAGAAAGCCGCTGCCCTTTGTGCGTTCAGGCGGCCCGTCTCATTCCTTGATAGTGATGTAGATGGACGCGCCTCCGCGGTAGACGAGGAGCAGCACCGTGTCGTGCTTCTTGATCGTCGATACGGCCTTCTCATAGTCTGCGAGGCCCTTGATCTCTTTCTGGTCCACCTCCATGATGACATCGCGGGGCTGGAGGATGCCCTGCGCCGGGCTGTCCGCAGCCACGCCGGTGATGATCACGCCGTTCAGGTCTTCGGGCAGCTGAGCCTGTTCACGGATGGACGACGAGAGCTCCTGAACCGTGAGCCCTTTCAGTGCGTTGTCATAGTCGACCTTCTTTGCCGGCATCTTCTTTTCCCGGAACTCGCCGAGCGTGACCGCGATGGTCATCTCCTTCTGCTCCCGGACGACGGTGAGGGTCACTTTCTTTCCCGGCGCTGTTCCCGCCACCATGTTGCGGAGCGTTGTGACGTCTTCCACCGGCTTGCCGTCCAGGGCGATGACGAAGTCGCCGCGCTTGAGCCCTGCCTTGCCCGCCGGGCTGTCCTTCTCCACGCCGGCGATCAGCGCTCCCTTCTCCTGCTTGATGCCGAAGGACTTGGCGAGGTCGGGCGTCAGGTTCTGGATGCTCACGCCGAGCCAGCCTCGGATCACCTTGCCGTGCTTGATGATGCTGTCCATGACGGACTTCGCCATGTCCACCGGGATGGCGAACCCGATGCCCATATAGCCGCCGCTGGTCGAGAAGATCGCCGTGTTGATGCCGACGAGCTGACCGCTGGAGTTCACGAGGGCGCCGCCCGAGTTACCGGGGTTGATCGCCGCGTCGGTCTGAATGAAGTCCTCGAAGTCGGCGATGCCCACATTCGAACGTCCCACGGCGCTTACGATGCCCATCGTAATGGTCTGGTTGAGGCCGAAGGGGCTTCCGATGGCGAGGACGATGTCGCCGGTCTTCAGCTTGGATGAATCGCCGATCCTCATGACGGGGAGGTCCTTTGCATTGACCTTGATGACGGCGAGGTCGGTCTTGGGGTCCGTCCCGACGACCTTGCCCTTGAACTCCCGCTTGTCAAAGAGGATGACCTTGATCTCGTCGGCGTCCTTGACCACGTGGTTGTTCGTCAGGATGTAGCCGTTCTCGGACACGATGACGCCGGATCCGAGGGCTTCCGATTTGAAGGAACGCTTCCTGCCCGGACCCTGGCCGAACTGGTCGCCGAAGAACCGGCGGAAGAAGGGGTCGTCGAAAAGATCACCGTGCGGATTGTCCTCCATTGTGACCGTCGAGGTGGTGGATATGTTCACGACCGACGGACGCGCCGACTCGGCCACATCAGCGAGGGCTTGGCTCAGCTTCCCCAGAAGCGCCGTGGATTCCGGCGAGGGGGACCGCTCCTTGGCCGCGGCCGGACCGCCGGCGAGGACGAAGGCGCCAGTGAGGACGAGCGCCAGGACGATTGAGTACAACCGGACATCATGCTGCTGATTCATGCGGAACTGCATATCTGCCTCCTTGGAGAATGAAGATGTGTGTACGGAAGCCTTCCCGCCGGTTCGGATCGATAGAGCCGGTGTTCGGCAGGCTCCGTCCTTTCTAAGTATAGCGCAAAGGAAAGGGAAAACAGGACGATCTGGCGGCGGGAGGCAGGAGGGAAGCTGCTACTTTGAGACGTCCATCACAATTTCACGGCAAGGGCGAGCCGGGCACTGTCGAGGAAGAGGAGGTATCCCTCGACCTGCTCGAGTCGGAAGATCTCCTTCGCGGCCTCGCAGTAGACCCGGAGCTGGGGGCGATAGTGGTCGATCCAGCCCTGCAGGGATTCGTCGCTGTCGATCGTGAGCGCCTTGTAGTCGATGACGAATCCCCGGCCGT
>JBAIYC010000167.1:0-19140 GCA_037916085.1 Nitrospirota bacterium
GGAAGTTCGATCTGATCATCACGGACATCAACATGCCGGACATCAATGGCCTGGAGCTCATCGGCTTCGTCAAGGCGAACGAGACCTACAAGGACATTCCGCTCATCATCGTGAGCACGGAAAAGACCGAACAGGACAGGAAGCGTGGCATGGCGCTCGGCGCCGTGGCCTACATCGTCAAGCCCTTCAAGAAGGAGGAGCTGATGGCGACGGTGAACGACACGCTGGCAAGATAACGCCGAGAAGGCAGAAGGAATCGGAGGCCGAGGACGGTGAAGCGGCGAGCGTGGGAGAAAGCGCTCTTCCCTGCCGCACCCCGGACGCGGTGCCCCGAATGCGGACCCTATGACGAACAGCAGGCCAATCCAGGAGTTTCTGGCAGAGGCGGAAGACATCCTCGAGACCGCTACCCAGACGCTTATCGGTCTCGAGGACAGCTTTGCGGCAGGCCGCCATGATGCGGACCTGGTGAATGGGCTTTTCCGGTCGCTCCACACGCTCAAGGGCCTGGCCGGAATGTTCGGGCTGAAAGAACCCGCGGACCTTGCGCACAGGATCGAGAACCTGCTGGACGAGGTCCGGCTCGGGACGGTGACGCTGGACCGGGACGCGCTGGACGTGCTGGTGGATGTGATCGGCCTCCTCGGCAGGATGGTCCGTCAGATCGGGAAGGGCGAGCCTCCCGAGGACACGGGAGACGCGCTTCGCCGCATCGATGAGATCCTGAACACGAAGAAGAAGTCGGGGCCGGACCGCAGCCTGCTGGAGCGGGTGACCATCGACCCCGCGGTCCTTCAGGTGCTCACGGAATACGAGGAGCATCGCCTGCTGGAGAACATCCGGGACCGTAGGAACCTCTTTCTTGCTCGGGCGACCTTCACCCTTGACGAGTTCGAGGACGGGATCCGCACCCTGTCCGAGACGCTCAAGAGGCAGGGAGAGATCATCTGCACCCTGCCCACGGCCGGCGCGGCGGACTCGATCGGCTTCACGATCATGTTCGGGACCGCCGCAAGCCGGGAGGCGGTCGTCTCGGAGATCGCGCGGCCGAACGTGGCCATCGATGTGGTTCCCCGGAAGCCAGACGTCGAGGCGGGAAAGACAGAGTCCCGCTCCGACTCCACCACGCTCAGGACCGTGAGCAACACGGTGCGTGTCGACATCCATAAGCTGGACGCGCTCATGAGCGTCGTGGGTGAGCTGCACATTATCAAGGGCGAGATCGGGCGCATCGCCGCCGATCTCCGGGGGCTGCTGGGCTTCACCGGCAGCGCCGTGAACCTCACCAAGACCTACAAGAACCTCGAGCGTCGGCTGAACGAGATCCAGGAGGGAATCCTCGACGTCCGCATGGTCCCGCTCGGCCAGATCTTTACGCGGCTTGTCCAGGTCGTGCGCAAGTACGCACGCGAGGCAGGCAAGGAGATCGACCTAGAGGTCCGCGGCGAGGAGACGGAGCTCGACAAGCTCATGGTCGAGGATCTTGCAGACCCGCTCATGCATCTCATTCGGAACGCCATCGACCACGGCATCGATCTGCCCGAGAACCGGCGTCAGCTCGGCAAGCCGGAACGCGGCCTCGTCCGGCTTACGGCGTCGCCCAAGGGCAACCATGTGATGATCTCCGTAGAGGACGACGGGAAGGGCATCGATCCCCGCGTGATCCTGGCCAAGGCCAGGGAGAAGGGGCTCGTGGACGCCGGCTCTTCCCTGGACCCCGAACGGGACCGCAAGGAAGTGCTCGACCTCATCTTTCTGCCCGGGTTCACGACCCGCGAGACCGTAACGGAGATTTCCGGCCGCGGCGTCGGGATGGACGTGGTGAAGCGGAACGTGTCCCGGCTGTCGGGCATGATCGATATCGAGACCGAGCCTGGCATGGGGACATCGTTCCAGCTGACCCTGCCCATCACGCTTGCCATCATCAAGGCGCTGATCATCGAGGCCGGCGGGAACCGATTCGCTGTGCCCCTCGGTTCGGTGATCGAGATCCTCCGCGTGCGGCCGGAGCAGATCGAGACCATCGAAACGCGCGAGGTCATGGCCATCCGCAACGAGACGGTGCCGCTCCTCCGGCTGAGCGATGCCTTTAGTTTCGCGCCGGGCGAGACCGTGGAGGCGCCCTTCGTCATCCTTGTCGGGCTTGCCGAGCGGCGGCTCGGTCTGGTGGTGGACCGGCTCCGCGGACAGCAGGAGATCGTCATCAAGCCCCTGGGCAAACGGCTCGCTGAAACACCGGGCATCGCCGGCGCGACCGAGCTTGGGGACAAGCGCGTGGTGCTGGTGCTGGACGTCGAGTCGCTGATCGAGCGGGCGATGAAGAAGGCCATCGCCCGATGACAGAGGACAGACCGCGGATTCCAGACGACGGACGAACGGACAGCGGCACTTGCTTCGGTCTGACGTCGGGCGTCTGTGCGCCTGCGTCTGATACATCATGTACGAAGCATTTTACGGGCTGAAGGAAAAGCCGTTCTCCAAGACGCCGGATCCGCGATTCCTATACCGGAGCCGCAAGCACGCCGAGGCGCTTGCCCGGCTCCAGCTCGCGGTGGAGGACCAGGACATCGTTCTCTTGACGGGGGACATCGGCTGCGGGAAAACGACCCTGTCCCGGGCGCTCATCGATTCGCTGGACGACCGGTATCACCCCGTGCTGATCATCAATCCCCGGCTCTCGCCGGTCCAGCTGCTGAGCCTTGTGGCGCTGCGGCTCGGTATGGATGACGAAACAAAATACAAGCAGGGGGTGCTGGAGGCTATCAACGGGAAGCTCTACGAGCTGTTCGAACAGGGGAAGCGGACGGCACTGATCATCGATGAGGCGCAGCTGGTTCCGACCAAGGCCGCCTTTGAGGAACTGCGGCTGCTGACGAACTTCCAGCTCGACGACCGGAACCTCTTGGCACTGGTGCTGATCGGGCAGCCCGAGCTCAAGGCCCGGCTGATGAAGAAACCCTACCGGGCGCTGCAGCAGCGCATCGGCCTCCAGTTCCACCTGGGGCCGCTCAATGAGGAGGATACGGCCGAATACGTGGTCCATCGGCTCCGGATTGCCGGACGCGAGGCCCCGCTCTTTGAGGACGGCGCGCTCGCGCTCCTTCATCGGTACAGCAGGGGCGTTCCCCGGACGATCAACATCATTGCCGGCAACGCGTTGCTCGAAGGGTTCGGACGTGGAGCCGGAACGATCAGCGAGGCCGTCGTCGAGGATGTGGCGCAGGAGATGAAGTGAAAAGCCTATTCAAGGTTCAAGGATGAAGCGCAACGAGGCGGAGAATCTTTGACCATTGGACCTTGAGCTGAATGGAATGTGACCATGGACATTCTTGCAGCGCGGAAAAAAGCGGCGGAGCTGGCGAAAGCGGAAAAAGAACGGCCGGAGAGCGTTCCCGCCGGTCCGGTCAGCGAAGAAGCGGCGAAGCCAGCCGAGGACACTCGGTCCGATGAAGCAGCAGCAGCGGCGCCTGCTCCCGCCGGACCGGAGACCGAGAGCGTTCCACTTCCGCAGCCCGAAGCGGCGGCCGAAGTGGCGGTACCGACAGCCGTCGCGGAGCCTGCCGGGGAGGGCGCCGAACAGCAAGAGGAGCAGGAGCAGGAATTGCTCGCGTTCCTCTTGGGCAACGAGGAGTATGCGGTTCCCGTGGACCTGGTGGGCGAGGTCCTGACACAACGCGAGATCACCGCGGTTCCGCACGCGCCTTCCCATATACGTGGCGTCTGTTCTCTTCGGGGCATGGTGCTGCCCATCGTCGACCTGAAGCGGAGGCTCGGTCTTGCAGAGAGCGCATATGACGAAAAATCGAGGATCATCGTGGTGGCACTCGGGCCTGACGATCGGGTGGGCCTGCTTGTGGACCGCGTCCGGGGGGTGGTAAAGATCCTGCCGTCCTCGATTCGGCCAGCGCCGGAGACCATTGACCAGGTCGAAGGGGCGGCGTTCCTCCGGGGCATCGCTCGCAAGGCAGACCGGCTTTATATCCTTCTCGATGTGGAAAGGACGGCTGCGGCGGACTAGCCGGAGAAAGATCTGCGGCCAGACCGCGTGCTGAACCCTTGCCGCGACAGAGAACTAAATGCCGCCGTTCCGGGACCCCGGGACCCGGTGATGTGTGGAGGTAAGTCATGCGCCTTGACGGGGAGAGACATTCGAAATGGCCGTCGCTGATCCTGCTACTGCTGGGCGCGGTACTGGGTGCGTGCGGCACCGACGTGCCGACCGGACAGGCCACACAGACCCTACCCAGCGTGATCACCACGGGAACGCCGACGGCCGGGCTCAAGACCTGCACAGGGTGCCACGACGCAGAAACCGCCGACTGGATGCTCTCGAAACACGCGAACGTGAAGCCCATTGGCGACCTCTACAGTCAGGGCAATCCGACGCTCGGGATGATCGCGGGTCAGTTCTGTGTGAATTGCCATGACCCGCTGGGCGACAGCGCCGGACTGACGTCCGGGAAGACCGGGAACGTTCCGCGCCCCGTGGTCGGCTGCGAATCCTGCCATGGGGGCGGCGCGCTTCATGTGGCCCAGGGCGGGGTCGGACCAATCGGTTTCGCAACCACGACGGCAATGGTCATTGGTACGACCTCCACGCTCCAGGTATCAGCGCAGTTCCGGACCTGCACCTTCTGTCACCAGCTTCTCGATTCGGACAATCCGGCCAGCGCCGCAACGGCGACGCCCATTCATTCGGCTGCAAGCGCCACTCCTCCGATCGGAACGCAATACATCATCACCGATACGCACTTCGCCACCGCGGGCTCCTGGCTGCCCCTCCAGGCCAATACGAATACGATAACCGGCTATGCCATGAACTACGCAAGCGAGACGGTTTGTTCCAATTGTCACAACCCCCACCAAACGGCCGATATCAACCGGGAGTGGTTCGTATCGGCGCATGCCGATACGAGTCCGACTGGTGCCTGGGCCCACTTCAATTGGACGTGCAATGGCGCTCTTGGCTGTGGCGGCTTAGACGCCAGACTCTGCCAGCGATGCCACACAACGACCGGATTTTCGGCTTACGCCAATGCCCTTCAGTCCGGAAATATCGCCTTGGCCACGGCGATCCAGAACGGAAGCGCACCTCCGCTGTCAGCACAAATACAGTTCAAACCCGAGATGCTCGAATGCAACGGCTGCCATAGCGATGATCAAGGCCGCCTCAGAAATCCAGGCGCCTACAATGCCACGTACTCAATCGCTACAGGAACGATTCTCTTCGCGGCCGTGACCTATCAATATCCTGATGTGACGGCTTCGAATGTGTGTATGCCGTGCCACACGGGGCGGGACAGCGGCCGCGCGCTCCAAGCCCTGAACACCGGACAGACAGCCACTATCGATTTCGGCAACCTAGCAATCAGTAACGTGGATGGTCATAATCTTACTGCCGGCGGAACGATGTTCAAAGGCACGGGATATGAATATGCGGGAAGGGACTATTCGAATCCCTCGACCTATATGCACAGCCAGATCGGCACGCCCGCTCAGCCTGGAACGGGAACGAACGGTCCGTGCGTTGGCTGTCATATGGACCGAACGGGCCTGCCCGGCAATCACCTCTTCCAGCCGGTAAGCACCGCTTCAGGTTCGATAGTCGTCACGAGCGAGGTTTGCTTTAAGTGCCATGCTGGCTCAAGCACTGCCTTCGGGGCGGTCGTCGAGGATGAGAGTAACAACTACGCAGCTGCTCTCCAGGCACTCCAGCAGCAGCTGTCCGCTGCCGGCTACCCGTTTCTCGGCGGCTACCCGTTTTTTTCCCAAACGAACTGGCTCCTCTTCGGCGACACGGATGCAAGCGGTAAGAACACCATTGGCGCGGCATTCAATTTCCTTCTGCTGAGTAACGAGCCGGGCGCCTACGTCCACAACAGCAGGTACACGAAGCGTCTGATCTACGATTCCGTCGACTGGCTCGATGACGGCGTCCTCAACTATTCTGTCGGCACGACGCTCGCGAACGCGTGCAACGGCGCGCCCCAGCCGTGGTGTGCAGGAGCGAAAAGCTATCTGCTGTACGGCGCGCCCAATACGTCCGGTGAACGTCCCTAGCCCCACTCGGAGTGAAGGAGGTCTTAGCTATCATGGAACGACTGACGAAATGGAAAGCAGGGCTCCTCGCCGGGATGCTTGGAACCCTCCTTGCCGTCGGGTGTGCGACGCTGAAGGAATCGCAACCGATCATGCTGAACCGGGACTACGAGAAGATGATTGCCGGGCGTTTCGACGCCGATTACGTCGGAACGGACAACTGCCTCCGTCTGTGTCACTTTCACGATGCGCGGCGCAGGGACTTCGAGCTCTCTACCATGGGCGTCCAGCTGTCTCGAGAGTCCGGCATGCCCGTCGTGAACTGCGAGTCCTGCCACGGACCGGGGAGCCTCGCCATCGAAGGGCTCACGCCGGAGCGCATCGCCAAGGACGCCAAGGCCGGGAAGCAGACGGCCTGCGACTACAATACCCTCGTGGACATGAAACGGCTTCCGGCCCAGGCAAAGTCGCTCATCTGCCTCAAGTGCCATACCGCCAACGCCACCTTCAACCTGCACAACTGGAGCAGCAGCGTGCATAATCTGTCGGACGTCTCGTGCTCCGACTGTCACAACATCCACGGGGGCCACAACCTGAAGGTGCGTCCCCGCGAGACGGCAGACATGTGCTACAAGTGCCACCAAAACGTGAAGGCCGAATTCTCTCTGGTGAACCATCATCCTGTCCCGGAGAAGAAGATCTTCTGCATCGATTGCCATGACGCTCACGGCGGCATGGCGAACCGGCACCTTCGCAGGGATACGGTCAAGGACACCTGCACGCAGTGCCACGCCGAGAAGGAAGGCCCTTTTCTCTACGAGCATGCGGACGTGATGGACGACTGCCGGGCCTGCCACACACCCCACGGCTCGGTGAACCGGAACCTCCTGATCCAGCGGGAACCGTTTCTCTGCCTGCAGTGTCATCCGACCCACCCGATCTCCGGAGCAACAACGGCGGAGCAGAAGCAGACGCTCTTCACCCGGTGCACGGACTGCCATTCGCAGATCCACGGCACCGATCTTCCATCGCCCAGCGGCAAGGGCACGTTCGTCCGATAGGGGGCCGACATGAGAAAGGTCATTTTCCTGATCGCGATCGTCGCGCTGATGGCCGCTGGTGCATCGGCGCAGGAGGTTGCTCCCATGAGCGCCGGGGAGTACAGGCTCGAGACGCCCTTCGATGCGGACCTCGGACTCGGCTACCGTTGGGTGGACCAGCGCGGCGACCCGCTTGCAGGCCAGTATGAGTGGCTCCACTCCTCCGCCGCCGGCAAGGCCGTCATCGAGTGGGACCCCCTCCCGCACCGGTTCTTCTTGGATACCTACGTATTGAGCCCCAAGGAATACTACGGCGAAATGGACTATGCCTACAAGGACGTGGTCATGGTCAATGTCCTTTCGCGAAGTCTCTTTCACAACCTCGAGCACCTCTCTTTGGGCACCGATGACCCGACGACACTATCGCCGAGCAGCGTCGATTTCAACCCCGCCGATGTGTACGGCGTCCAGAACATGATGAACGGAGCCCGGATACGGTTCAAGGCCCCGGAGTTTCCGTTCCATATTTATCTGGAAGCACGGGATCAGGAGAAGAAAGGGACGATCCAGCAGATCTTCCTGCGCTCCTTCACCGGCGGGTTCGACAGGGCCTCCCAGAGCCGGGACATCGACTATGAGACAACGGAGGCCAAGGCGACGGTCAACAGCCATCTCGATTGGGTCGAACTGGAGTACAGCCATTCCGAGAAGAAGTTCAAGGATGCGACGGGGCAGGTCCTGACGGATACCACGTCGCCCAACTTCACCTACACGCATAATCTTGTGCCGAGCCTAGAGTCATCGAACGACACAATCAAATTGCACACGAACTATACGGGCCGTATCACCGCTTCCGCCACCTATTCCGCCGGGGACAAGGAAAACAAGGACAGCGGCACCAAAGCGACCTACGCGAACACAGCGGCGGACCTGACCGTCGCGCCCCACCGCGACGTGATGATCTCGGTCCGGTACCGGCACTATGAGATGAGCGAGGACAATCCGCCGACGGTGACCAGCATCAGTCCCGGGGGCCTCACGACCTACAACGTGCGCGACGCCATATCGACGACACGGGACACCGTGAGCGCTTTCGTCCGGTACCGCGCTACGCAGAACCTTACCCTCCGCGCTGAATATGCCTTCGACGCCCTTTCAAGGGACTTCGCGCCGGGGACCTGGAACCTTGACACTGACGTCAAGAAGAACACGGTCCGCCTCGGCGCCACGTACCGGCTGACCAGCAGGCTGATGCTGCGCGGCGACGTCAGCTACATGACGGCGAGCGTTCCGGCGAACAGCACGGACAACACGTACCCGAGCATGGCCGAGGAGGCGCGCGCGCTTCTCACCTGGAACCCGGTCATATGGTACAGCCTGATGCTTTCCGGAAGCACGACGCGTGAAGAGCGGAATCCGGCCGCGTTTCCTTTCGCGGGCGACCGCACGACGGACCGGAACCGAGCCATGACCACCATGACCTTCCTCCTCGGAAAGAGGGCCTCGTTGACGCCGGGCTATGCCTTTTACCAGAACAGGACCAACGGACCACTCGCCTACACTGACCTGACCGGCGCGATCTCGTCGGAGAGCGGCGTTCCCTATGCTGACACCGCGCATGTCGTCTCGCTTGCGCTCGGCGTTGCCATCAGCGACAGCGTGACGCTGACGGCAGACGTGAGCCAGAGCCATTCGCGGGGGAACTGGCAGAACTCGGGTGTAGTGCCCGGGAGTACGGGGATCGCCGGATTGACATCCCTCAAAATGATCGAGAACGAGGCAGGAGCCGACCTGTCGTTCCATTACACGAAGAACCTCGGCACCGACTTCCGGTACTCCTACCGGAAGATCGAAGATCAGATCGATGGCGAACAGAACGGCACGAACCAGATCGCTCTGGCCATGCTCACGTACAAGTGGTGACCGGAGGACGTATGAGAACGACAACTTGGCTCATCTGCGGCGCCCTCGTCCTGTACGCGTCTGCCGCCGTCGCGGGTGACAAGACCCTGGGCGTGGTCATGTCGGGCAACATCGGCTACTATCAGGAAATCCACCGGGCTTTCGTCAGCGGCCTGGTCAAAGAGGGATACGACCGGCGGAAGGTGAACACCCTGCTCCAGATGCCGGCGCCGGACACGATGTCCTGGACCAACGCTGTACGGAAGCTGGTCGTTGCCGATGCGAACATCCTCGTGACCTACGGCGGAGCTGCAGCTCTCGTTGCGATCAAGGAAACGAGGTCCGTGCCCATTGTCTACGCCGGCGTGTATGACCCCCTGGCGACAGGCGTCAACGCCAAGAACGCAGCCGGCATCAGTTCGAAGGTCCCGCTCACGAGCCTTCTCAAGTACGCGAAGAAGCTCGCGCCCTTCACCCGATTGGCAGTCGTCTACAGCGAGCAGGAAAAGGATTCGGTCAAGCAGGTCGAGGAGCTTGACGCCCTGGAGGAGCAGTACGGGTTTAGGACCGTAAAGATGGCCGTCAAGCGCGTCGACGACGCACGTGCGTTGACCTTCGCCGGGAAGGCCGACATGGTGCTCATCTCCGTGAGCGCGACGGCGAACGAGGCCCTCTCCGATATCGTGAAAGCGGCCCACGCGGCAAAGGTCCCGACGCTCAGCCAGCTCGGCGGCGCTGGCGAGAAGGGGGTCATCCTGACCCTGAGCGCCAGCATGGCAGAACAGGGGGAGGTGGCAGCCAAGATCGCAGCGCGGGTGCTGAACGGAGAAAACCCCGCAGGGATCGCAATGGAGGTCCCCAAACTGATCGAACTAGTGCTCAACCTGAAGGAGGCCAGCGCCCTGGGGCTCAAGCCTCCCATGGATCTTATTTCCGATGCGACGAGGGTGATCAAATGAAACTCTGGTCCAAACTGAACCTGAAGACACGGGCAGTGCTCGCCACCGGGTCCATCCTCCTCTTGGCCCTGGCGCTCAATACGGGCCTCACCAGCTACTCGGCGGCCGGGAAATATCGCGACGCCGTCATGGGTCGCGTGACGATGCTGGCCGAGGACATCGAGAAGGATGTCGAGAAGGTACTGGCAATCGGTCTTCCCATGACTGCCATGGATGGCATGAGCGACAGGCTCCGTGGCGTGGTGGAAGCGGACCGGGACCTCTCCGTCGCCCTGATCATGGACAGGGACGGCAAGGTCCTTTTTGCCTCGGACCATGCGGTGGAAGGGACCATCCCCAGCGACCCGGCATCGAGGCGTGCGGTAGCCGCGACAGCGCCGCAGGTGCAAGAGTACACGGCCGACGGCGAGGACCGCCTGGAAAGGGTCCTGCCCCTTCACAGCCCGGACGGGAAGGCCGTTGGCGTGCTCCGGATTGCAGTCAAGCTGGCGACTGTGAACCGGCATCTCCGCGATCTTCTCTGGTGGTCCCTCGGCGTCGGCATCGTGAGCTTCGTGGTCGCCACCTACCTCGTGATGCTGTTCATGACAAGGACCATCACCGATCCTTTGGCGGTGATGGTAGGAACGGCCGCGCGGCTGGCCGCGGGGGACCTGACACAGCATGTAACCGCGGACGGCAGTCCGGAGATCACCCAGCTCGGCGCGGCGATCAACGGCATGACCGTCAACCTCCGGGACACCCTGTCACGGGTGAACCAGACGATGGACGGACTGTCCGACGCGATGAAGATCATGAACGAGGCAACGAAGAAGATGAGCCGCGGGGCCCGCGTCCAGCACGAGGCCGGGGAGCAGACCGCAGCAACGGTGAACGAGATGCTGGCTTCCATCCGGAGCGTGGCCGAGAATGCTGCCGAGATGTCAACAACGGTGGCCGACGCCTCCGCGTCCGCGGCAGAGCTGGCCGCCTCCGTCGAAGAGGTTGCCGATAACGCCGGAGGCCTGTCCGCCGCCGCCGAGGATACGGCAGCATCGATCGTCCAGACCCTGGCTTCCATCCGCCAGGTCTCGGAGAACACCGAAGCGCTGTCTGCGGCCGCGGAACAGACCTCGTCGTCGATCACTGAAATGAGCTCCACCGTGAAATCGGTCGAGCAGAAGTCCCTGGATGCCGCCAAGCTTGCCGAGCTCGTCGCCCAGCGATCCTCCGAACAGGGGATGGCGGCGGCCCGGGAGGCCATTTCCGGCATGGAGAACATCCGCACCACCGTCGAGACCACCGCCGAGATGATCAACCGTCTCGGCAAGCGGTCCCAGGAGATCGGGCAGATCCTGAAGGTCATCGACGAAGTGACCGACCAGACCAGCCTGCTCGCCTTGAACGCGGCGATCCTCGCCGCCCAGGCGGGCGAACACGGGAAGGGATTTGCCGTCGTGGCCGAAGAGATCCGCGAGCTTGCCGAGCGCACGGCGGCATCGACCAAGGAGATCGCCAACGTGATCGCCGCGGTCCAGCAGGACACCGCCAACAGCGTGCAGGCCATGGCCAAGGGCCGCGCAGCCGTGGAGAACGGCGTTGAGCTGGTCAAGATAACGAACGACGTGTTCGGGCTGGTGGCAGAGAGCTCCAAGCAGTCCGCGGAAATGGCGCGGGCCATCGAGCTGACGACCGCCGAGCAGGCAAAGGGCGTGTCGCAGATCAACGACGCCGCCGTGAACATCGCCTCCCAGATCGATCGGATCGCGGCTGCCATGCAGGAGCAGCAGAAAGGCAGCGAACGGATCGCCCATGCCGCCGAAAAGATGCGCGATATCACGCGCCAGATGAAGAGCTCGACGGAGGAGCAGACCGTCGGCAGCAAACAGATCGCCAAGGCCATCGAGGCGGTAACGACGCAGGCCGCGCAGGTCGCTCGCTCCACGGCGGAGCAGAGCCAGGGTGCGCAGCAGATCAGCGACGCCGTCGGCCGGATTCAGAAGATCACCGAGGAGAACGTGAACGTATCCGTGGAGATGGACATGGCCGAGGTCGTGCTCCGTGAAAAGGCGGGAACCCTCGAGGCGGAATTGAAGAAATTCAAGCTCTAGCATGTCGTCAGGGAGAAGAGCCGTGGGAAAGACGACCAAAGACAGGATCAGGGAAAGCATGGGGCTCAAGTTCGTGATCACCCTCGCGGGCTGGATCGTGCTGCTCATGCTCCTCGGGGCGGTCCTGACGGGCAGCATCCTCATCAAGTATCAGGAGCGGGCGGCGGAGGCACGTGGGCGGGACATCGGGACGGTGCTCGCCAAGTCCGTGTTCGACCGCATCGTAGCCGGTGACCTGCCGGGACTGAACCTGGTGATTGGGGACGTGGTGAAGTCCGAGGACATCCTTGCAGTGATCTTCAGCAAAGCCGACGGCACTCCGATGACCAGCGCCCGCGCCAGCTTCAATCAGAACCATCCTGAGGTGCAGACGGCGCTTGCCGACGAGAAGAGCCAGGACGTGTCAAAGCTGGCGGCTGCGCTCCGGAGATCGGCCAATCCCCTCGAGGTCGCCGTGAACGTCTCCATCCCGGGGGTGAAGATCGGCGAGATACGGCTGTTCTTCTCCCGTGCCGTGATCCGCAGCGGGGCGATGCGGATCATGCTCATCCTTGTGGGCTTGAGCGGCTTCATCGTTGCGTCGATCTCGTTCCTGGTCTTCGTTATGGTCCGCAAGATGATCGTCCAGCCGGTGCGGATGGCGCAGTCGGTGGCGACCCGCGTCGCCGAAGGGGACCTGACCCAGAGCGTGCGCGTGAACTCCGTCGACGAGATCGGCAATCTGGGGCGCGGTCTCAACCGGATGACCATGGGGCTCAGGGACATGATCGGGAGGGTGCGGGAATCATCGCGCAAGCTCGATACGGTCTCGGGCGACGTGTCGAGCGTGTCCGCGAACGTGATCGCAGGGAGCCAGGTGCAGGCCGAGGCCGTCGACGAGGCGGCGTCATCGGTGAATGAGATGCATTATGCCCTGCAGGAGATCGCCGGGAGTGTGGACGATCTGAGCCTCACGTCGGAGCAGACCTCGGCATCGGCGGCCGAAACGGCCGCGTCGAACGACGAAGTGGCGCGGCTGATGACGGACCTTGCCGCGTCCGTCGAAGAGACGTCGTCGGCCATCACCCAGATGTCGACGGCCATCGCGGAAACCGCCGAGAACATCACATCGCTCTCCCAGGCCGCGGATGAGACCGCCGCATCCGCTACGGAGATCAACGCGTCGGTGCGGGAAGTGGATGAAAGCGCCAGGACATCGGCGGAGCTCGCCGAGGCGGTGACCCTGGACGCTCAGAACCTTGGCATGCGGTCCATCGAAAAGACCGTCGAGGGCATGCGACGTATCGAGGAGGAATCCCGCAGGAGCGCCGAGGTCATCAACCGGCTGGGAGAGCGCGCCGACAGCATCGGCGGCATCCTGACGGTCATCGAAGACATTACGGACCAAACGGCCCTCCTCGCCTTGAATGCCGCCATCCTGGCGGCCCAGGCGGGGGAGCACGGGAAGGGCTTCTCCGTCGTTGCGGCGCAGATCCGCGAACTGGCCAACCGGACGGCAGCGTCCACCCAGGAGATCGGCAAACTCATTGCTTCGGTCCAGGAGGACTCCCGTGAGGCGGTCGAGGTCATGCGACAGGGCGTGGCTGTGGCGGCGGACGGCACGAGGCTTGCGCACGAAGCGGGGGACGCCCTTAGGAAGATCCTGGAACGCGCCGGTCAGTCGCGCGAAATGAGTCAGGCCATCAGCCGGGCCGCGGCGGAGCAGGCTGCGGGCATGAAGCAGGTGACCGAGGCAGTGGACCGCATGAGCACGATGGCCCATCAGATCGACCGGGCGACCGACGAGCAACGGAAAGGCAGCGAGCAGATCATACGTGCTGCCGAACGGATGCGAGAGATCACCCGCTTCGTCAAGACGGCCACCACGGAGCAGGTGAAGGCGAGTACGGCCATTACCGCAGCCGTGGAGACCATGAGCGGCAAGGTCGGATTGGTGAACCGCGCAGCGTCGGAAGTGAAGACCGGCAGCGATCTCATCGTCAAGGCGATCGAACGGATCAAGCTGACGGCCCGGGAGAACGCGGACATGGCGAACCGGCTGAACAGCGCCGTCGACGTTCTGACCGCCCAGGCGGGAGCGCTGAAACAGCAGATTGAACGGTTCACGTCGTAGCGATACGCGGCCGGCGGAGCGATATGATCGGAAATACAAAGAACAGCAGGGCGCAGGCCCCCGTCGAGAGCACCGTGGAGCTGGTTGCGTTTCAGGTAGGGGCCGAGACGTTCGGACTGGATATCGCGACGGTCACCGAGGTGATACGGCCGCTCCCCATCACGGCGCTGCCGCACATGCCAAGGTTCGTGCAGGGCGTCATCAATCTGCGCGGCACCATCATTCCCGTGGTGGACCTGCGGGAGCGCTTCGGCCTGGACGATGCAAGGAGCAATTCCCGGACCGTGCGCATGATCATTACGCGAGGCGCTCTTCCCGGGGGCGGGACGGGTACGGTCCGCCTGCTCGGCCTGGTCGTGGACAGCGTGCGGGACGTCCTTCGGGTCCCCTCTTCCAGCATCGGGCCGGCCCCCGAAGGCGCGACGACCGAGCAGGCCACGTTCATCTCGGGCGTTGCACGGGTCGCCGACGGGCTCATCATTCTGGTCGATATCGGAAAGGTTCTGAGCGGGGAGGAACGGACGGCTCTCGCGGAGGCAGGCAATGTCCACCATTGATCATCTGAAGATGAAGCTTGAACACGACGATCCCGAAGAGCGCCGTGAAGCAGCTGTGGACCTTGGCCGCCTCGGTGCTCCCGCGGGTCCCCTCCTGCTCCGTGCCCTGGGGGACCGCGACTGGCGTGTGCGCAAGACAGCCGTCGAGGCACTGGTCACCCTCGGAGGACCCCAGGTCATCGCGGGGCTGGTCCGCTGCCTCAGTACGGAGGACAACGCCGGGGCCCGCAACTCAGCGATCGAAGCACTCGTTCGGATCGGCCCGCCGGCAGTGGAGGCGGTCCTTCCGCTGCTTGCGACGGCCGACGCAGATGTGCGCAAGTTCGCAGTCGACGTGCTGGGCGACATCCGCAATGCGCGGCCGGTCCCCGAGATCCTTGCGCGCCTCGTGGACGATGACGAAAACGTCCGCGTAGCAGCTGCCGAAGCGCTTGGCAAGATCAGGGACCGGAGGGCAGTCGATGCGCTCGCAGCCTGCCTGACATCGCGTGAACACGGGTGGCTCGACTACGCGGCTGCCGAGGCGCTGGGGGAAATCGGCGACGAGCGGGCGCTCGGTCCGCTCCTGGCAGCGCTCGGCAGGAGCAGCCTGCGCGAGCCCGTGCTCGAGTCCCTGGGCAAGATCGGGAACCTGCAGACCCTTGCACCGCTCATCCGGGGCCTGTCCGATCCGCTTCGCATCGTGCGCGAGGTGTCGGCGACCGCTCTCGCCGCCATTCGCCGCAAGCTCCCTCCGGAGGACCGGCCGAAGATGCTCTCCGCCGTGCGCGGTTCCCTTGCCGGAAAGGCAGTCGATTTCCTGGAGGAGATGATCGATACGAGCAGCGGAGAGCTGCAAAAGGCCGCGATCACAGTGCTCGGATGGAGCGGCAGGGCCGAGGCTGTGCCGAGGCTGCTCGCGCTTCTGCGTGAGGAGGATCTCGAGGAGACGGTGGTCCAATCGCTCAGAAGCATCGGCGAGACGGCCGTTCCAGCGCTTCTGGAGCGCATGCATGACGACCAAGTCCTCGTCCGTCGCGCGGCAGTGACGGTCCTAGGCGATCTTGGCAGGAAGGAAGCAGAAGGCGCTCTTGTTGCCATGCTGGAAGATGAGAACGGCCATGTCCGGGGCTCGGCGGCCGAAGCGTTGGGGAGGCTCCGGTCGTCCCGGGCCATAGCGTCCCTCGTACGGCTCCTTGATGATGAGTACGAGAGCGTCCAGGAGAGCGCCATCCGGGCGCTCGCTGCCATCGGGGACGAATGGGTCCTCGACGTTCTGCTCGCGGACTTCTCGTCCCGGAGCGCAGGCATGCGCCGCAATATCGTCCGGCTGCTCGGCAGGTTCGGCTCTGCCCGGGCCTTCAACGCGCTCTCGCTCGCGATCAAGGATGCGGAGCCGGATGTTCGGAAGGCGGCGGTCGTCGCCCTGGACGGCGTGCGCGCAGGCTGGGCGGAGAAGCCGCTGCTGATTGCCATCACCGACGACGACCCCGAGGTGCGGATGCTCGCCGCCGAGGCGCTGGCGAGAAGCGGGGCCGAGAGCGCCGCCGACGCACTCATTCCTCTCTTGGATGATGAGGACCTGTGGGTCCGTGCCGCGGCGGCACGGGGTCTGGGCAAGCTCGGGACCGAGCGCTTCGGCGAGGTCCTCGCAGGCCACCTGCAGGGGGCAAGCGACATCTTCCTGCTTGCGCTCGTGGATGTCCTGGGCAGGGCACCGGTCGCCGCGGCAATGGGCCCGCTCCTCGCATTGGCCGATCACGAGGACCCCGAGGTGCGCAAGACCGTCCTGCAGGCGCTCAGCGTCTATGATTGGGCCCGCGTGCGGCCCGTCGTCGTCGCCCGACTTTCGGACGGACACTGGAGCGTGCGCAAGGCAGCGGTCGAGGCGCTGCGGCTCCGGCCGGATGCCGCCGTGGACGCCGTCCTCGAGCGCATGGCGGAAGAGGACCCTGACGCGACCGTGCGCCAGGCGGTCCGGGAAGCGCTGGGAAGATAGATGCTGAACGACCAGACCATTCCACTTCCGGACGATGAGTTCCGGCTCCTGCGGGATTTCATCCACGACTACTGCGGGATATATTTCGACGACGGGTCCAAGTTCCTTCTCGAGCGCCGTCTCAACCGCCGCCTTGAGCAGCATCAGCTCAAGAGCTTTGCTGAGTACTATCACTTCCTCCGGTACGACCGCAAGCGCGAGGACGAGATCATCATCCTCGTGGACAACCTTACCACCAACGAGACCTATTTCTTCCGGGAGAGCGCACAGCTCCGAGCATTCTCCGAGGAGATCCTTCCCGAGCTCCGCGCGCAGAACGGTTCACGCCGTCGCCTTCGCATCTGGAGCGCCGGGTGTTCGACGGGCGAGGAACCCTACACGGTCGCCATCCTCATCCTCGAGTCGGGCGACTGGTGGCGCAACTGGCAGGTGGAGATCCTGGGAAGCGACATCAACCAGCGCGTTCTGCATACTGCGCGGAAGGGCGTTTACAAGAAGGGTTCCCACCGGGCAACGCCGCCCGAGATGCTCAAGAAGTATTTCATCGACGAGGGCAAGGGCGACTACCGCATCGTCGATGCGGTCCGGCAGTTCGTCTCGTTCAGCTACGTGAATCTCCTGGACCCCTACAAGACCAGCCTGGTCCGGGATCTGGACGTCGTCTTTTGCCGGAACGTCATCATCTACTTCGACCAGGAGGCGAAAAAGAAGGTCATCGCAAGCTTCTCCGACAAGCTGCGGGAAGGCGGCTTTCTGCTGCTTGGCCATTCGGAGTCTCTCATCAACATCTCGCCGGCATTCACCTTGCGGACCCTGAAGAACGACATGGTCTACCAGAAGCCGGTCCGTGTCAGGACGGCGGAGCAGGCGGAAAGAAGGCGGCTGCGGTGAGCAGGATCAAGGTGCTCGTGGTGGACGATTCGGCGTTCAACCGCAGGACGATCGCGCAGATGCTGTCCGGAGAGTCGGACATCGAGGTGATCGGTGCGGCGACCGACGGCATGGACGCCGCCAGCAAGACGCTCCGGCTGGCGCCGGACGTGATCACGCTTGATCTCGAGATGCCAACCATGGACGGGTATGCATTCCTTCGATGGCTCATGAAGGAGCGTCCGACGCCGGTCCTGGTCATCTCGTCGCATGCGGACAGCCGAAGCGCGCTGCTCGCCCTTGAGCTCGGCGCCGTTGATTTCCTCGCCAAGCCGGAAGCCCGGATCTCCAAGAGCATCGAGATGATCCGCGACGAGCTCCTCGTCAAGATGCGCGCCATCCCGCACCTGGAGATGGCAAAGGTGCAGAAGATGGTTGGTCTGCTTGCCCGCGGGCGGCCGGCGTCGGCTCCCCGCAAGGGTGAGGGCTCCGTCGGCAAGAAGGCGGCGATCGAGGTTGTGGCCATCGGGGCATCGACGGGAGGTCCGCCGGCGGTACAAGCGATCCTGGCGGCGCTGCCCGCGGACTTTTGTGCGGGCATTGTAGTCTCGCAGCACATGCCGCAGGGATTCACCCGCAGCTTTGCTGAACGACTGAACAAGGTCACATCGCTCGCCGTGAGCGAAGCGGCGAAGGGAGACCGCCTGAGGCCGGGCGTCGTCCTCGTTGCGCCGGGCGACCACCATCTTCTCGTGCGGCGGGACCGCGAAGGGCTGTTCGCCGAGCCGGTTCCGCGGGGCCCGCGCGACCGGTATGCGCCGTCCGTGGACCAGATGATGGCATCGGCCGCCGAGGCGTGCGGCGCAACGGCATTGGGCATCGTTCTAACGGGGATGGGCAACGACGGTGCAGCGGGGGTGACGGCAATCCGAAAGCGCAACGGCCGGTGCCTCGCAGAGAGCGAGGAGACCGCAGTGATCTTCGGCATGCCACGCGAGGCGATCCGTACCGGAGCCGTCGAGAAGACGCTGCCCATCGGAAAGATGGCCGAGGAGATCCTGGCGCGGTGCACTAGGTCTTCCGAAGGCGCCCAGAACGCGGAGACGCAGGAATAATGCCCTTGATAAATTAGGTGGGCTCGTTTATAATGGCGTCGTTCCCGCGTTGCCATCGCGGGCCAGGGGTATTGATGACGCGTGTGCGGTTTGGCGAAGGAGGAGCGGATGGATAAGGAAACCGGCTCTCTGAACAAGAAGGTCGAGGAATTTCTCCAGGTCTTCAAGAAAGGGGAGGAGTTCACGCAGGAGCTCTTGAGAGAGAACGAGAAACTCCGGTACCGAATCGTCCAGCTGGAAGAAGTGACCAAGTTCTCAGACCGGGAAGGCAATTTCAAGGTCCACTCCATGGAGGAGCGGATAAAGTTCCTGGAAGACGAGAACAAGAGCCTGCTCGAACGCTACCGTCAGGTCGAGGAAGAGAACAAGGATTTTGCCACCCGCTATGTCGAGGTCGAGGCCGAGAACAACAACCTGGCGAACCTCTACGTGGCCAGCTATCAGCTCCATTCCACGCTGGATTTCAACGAGTCGCTC